>DATFYX010000071.1 GCA_035314825.1 Candidatus Eremiobacteraceae bacterium | reverse complement strand
GAACACGTATCGCTGCGCGCTCGGCCGGAGCGCCGCCGAGTGCGCCGACGGCTGCGACTGCTGGCAAGTGCCCGCGGAGCGGCTGTTCCGCGAGCGGGTCGGCCAGGACGAGATCGCCGCGGTCATCATCGAGCCGATCCTAGGCGAAGGCGGCTACGTGATACCGCCGCGCGCGTTCTTGCAGTACTGGCGCGATTTCTGCGACGAACACGGCGCGGTGCTGATCTACGACGAAGTGCAGACGGGCATCGGCCGCACGGGGCGCATGTTCGCGGCGGAATTGCTCGACGTCGCGCCCGACGTGATCTGTCTCGCGAAAGGCCTCGGCTCGGGCATGCCCATCGGCGCCATCGTCGCGCGCGAATCGGTGATGACCTGGGATCACGGCAGCCATGGCAGCACGTTCGGCGGCAACCCGGTGTGCTGCGCCGCCGCGCTGGCCACGCTCGATCTAGTCGAACACGGCCTGATGCAGAACGCGGCGCGCATGGGTTCGATGCTGCTCGCCGGTTTCCGCAAGCTGGCCGCCAGACACGACGTCATCGGCGACGTGCGCGGCGCCGGTCTGATGCTGGGCGTCGAATTCGTCACCGATCGCAAGACCAAAGAAGTGTATCACCACTTCGTCCATCAACTCGAGCTGGCGGCGTTCAAGCGCGGCTTGCTGCTGCTGGGCTGTGGACAGAGCACGATCCGAATCGCGCCGCCGCTGGTCATCGACGAGGAAGACGTCGCCACCGGCCTGCGTATCTTCGAAGAGGCGCTCACGGAGTTGCGCGTGCCGGCTTGAGCCTGAGCCTCGCGAGCCCGAAGGTCATGGACATGCGCGAAGCGGTGAATCGCTTCGTGCGCGACGGCGACACGGTCGTCATCGAAGGGTTCACGCATCTCATCTGCTTCGCCGCGGCGCACGAGATCATCCGCCAGCAGCGCCGGGATCTCACCCTCGCGCGCCTCACGCCGGATCTGATCTACGACCAGCTCATAGCGGCCGGCTGCGCGAAGAAGCTGATCTTCTCGTGGGCGGGCAACCCCGGCGTGGGTTCGCTGCACGGCATGCGTCGCGCGGTGGAAAGCGCGCAGCCGGGGCCGCTCGAGCTCGAGGAATACTCGCATTTCGGACTGGTGGCGCGCTTGTCGGCGGGGGCGGCAAAGCTGCCGTTTTGGCCGCTGCGCGATTATCGCGGCAGCGATCTGCCGCTGGCCAATCCGCTCATCCGCACGATCGAATGCCCGTATACCGGCGAGCAGCTCGCCACCGTCCCCGCGCTCAACCCGGACGTCGCGATCGTGCACGCGCAGCGCGCGGATTCCTCGGGCACCGCGCAGATCTGGGGATTGTACGGCGTGCAGAAAGAGGCGGCGTTCGCGGCGTCGCGCGTCATCGTGGTCGTCGAAGAGATCGTGCCCGAAGCGGTGATTCGAGCCGACCCAAACCGCACGATCATACCGGGGTTCATCGTCGACGCGGTGGTCTGCGAACCGTGGGGAGCGCACCCGTCGTACGCGCAAGGCTACTACGATCGCGACAACGATTTCTATGTCGCCTGGGATGCGATCTCGCGCGACGCAAAGAGCCTTGAGGCGTGGCTCAACGAGTGGGTCTATGGAGTCGGCAGCCGCGCTGAGTACATCGACAAATTGGGCGAAGACGTCGTCGCGCGGCTGTCCGCCAAACCGCGCGTGTGCGAAGGAGTCAACTACGGCTTCTGAATCCCCCCGCGCTCGAGAGCGCGGGACTACATATTCCGATCGCGGGAGCACATATTCCAACCGCGAGCTGATGGCGGTGCGCGCCGCGCGCGAGCTGTCCGATGGCGATGTCGTGTTCGTCGGCATCGGGTTGCCGAATCTCGCGTGCAATCTCGCGCGCGCGACGCACGCGCCGAATCTCGTGCTCGTCTACGAGTCGGGCGCGGTCGGTGCGGTGCCTGAACGCTTGCCGGTCTCGATCGGCGATCCGGCGCTGGTGACCGATTCGTTGGGCGTCGCGTCGATGGCCGACGTCTTCCAATTCTACCTGCAAGGCGGGCGTATCGACGTCGGCTTCTTGGGCGGGGCGCAAGTCGATCGCTACGCCAACATCAACTCGACCGTCATCGGACCGTACGCCAAACCGAAGGTGCGCCTGCCGGGCAGCGGCGGCGCGTGCGAGATCGCCGTGCATGCCAAGCGCGTGATCGTGGTGGCGCCCTTGTCGGCTCGTTCATTTCCGGCGGAAGTCGATTTCTACACCTCGCCCGGTCACGCGGGCAAGTACGGCACGCGGCGCGAGTTGGGACTGCCCGGCGGCGGACCGCTGCGCATCGTGACCGATGTCGGCATCCTTCGGCCGTCACCTCAAGACGGAGAGCTCGAGCTGGCTGCCGTCTATCCCGGCATCGATCCCCAGGAGGTCGTGGAGAAAGTCGGTTGGCCGCTGCGCATTTGTGCCGCTTTAGAGCCCGTGCCGGCGCCCACGGCCGAGGAACTTCACCTGCTGCGCGACGTATTGGACCCACAGCACTTATATCTTTAGGGCTTCATAAGCCACGGCGTAGAAAAAGGAAACATCTGTGAACATCCGTCACCGCGTCACGGCGGCCATGCTTGCCGTCGCGCTCCTCGCGGGCGCACTTCCCCTTGCCGCCTCCGCTGCGACGACCGCACCGGCGGCCTCGCCTGCCGCGAGCAGCGCACCTGCCGCGACCGCGCCGAGCGGTCCGCTCCTGCCGGCTGACACCGGGGTCAACTGGAATCTGACGCCCGATCAGATCAACTCCACATGCGACGCGGCGATCCAAAAAGCGAAAGCCGCCATCAAGCAGATCGAGACCACCCCGATCGGCCAAGCCGGCTTCAACACCGGCATCAAAGCGGTCGAGAACGCGATGGCGGACATGAACGACGCACTGGTCGCGCAGGGCGTCCTGTCGCAGATCTCGGTGGACAAGAACGTGCGCGACGCGTCGACGGCGTGCGACGAGAAGCAAGCCCAGTTCGGAGTCGAGCTCTCGTCCGACCCGTACATCTACGCCATGGCGCAGTTGGGCGCGGCCACCGCCACCAACGCGCAAGACCGCAAGCTCGCCCAGCTCTACATGGAAAGCGGACGGCGTTCCGGAGCCGGTCTTGATCCGGAGACGCGCGCCCAGACGACCAAATTATTCAATCAGCTCAACGACCTCGAGCTCGCGTTCGGCAGGACGCTGTCGGAAGACACGTCTTCCATTGTCATCGACAAACAAGAGGCCGCCTCGCTGCCGCCGGCGATGGTCCAGACGTTCAAGCCTTCCGGCGACGGGTATCGCGTGCCGGTGAACGAGAGCACGTACGTTCAGTTCCTCAGCAACGAGCGCTTGGGCGCCGCGCGCCAGCGCTTCTACATGGCGTATTTCACGCGCGGCGGCGACGCCAACGTCAAGCGGCTCGAGCAGGCGGTCGCGGTCCGCGACCAGCTCGCGCATCTGCTCGGCTTTTCCAACTGGGCGTCGTATCAGCTCGACGCGAAGATGGCGAAAACCCCGCAGCGCGTCGACGCGTTCCTCGCGCAGATCGACGCCAAGCTGCTCCCCAAAGCGAATGCGGAGATCGCCGTCCTCAAGGGCCTCAAGTCAGGTTCGGGAGATGTGCAGCCGTTCCAAGCGTGGGATTACCCGTATTTTGAGGACCAGCTCGTCAAGACGAAGTATGCGCTCGACCAAGAGGTCGTGCGCGAGTACTTCCCGGTGGACAAGGTGCTGCCGGGCGTCATGGGCATCTACCAAAAGCTGCTCGGCGTGACGTTCCACCCGATCGTCCCCGCCGATGCGTGGGCGCCGGGCGTGCTCGAGTACTCGATCAGCGACAACGCGACCAACAAACCGATCGGCTGGTTCTTTTTGGACTTATATCCGCGGCCGGGCAAGTACGATCACTTCGCCAACTTCCCGCTGCGGGCTGGACGCGTCTTGCCCGACGGCTCGTGGCAGATGCCGATCTCGTCGATCATCGGCAACTGGCCGGTCGGCGCTCCGGGCAAGCCGGCGTTGCTCAGCCACGAGGATGTCGTGACGTTCTTCCACGAGTTCGGACATCTGATGCACAGCACGCTCTCGACGGCGCCCTACGAGACGTACTACGGCACGGCCGTGCGCGGCGATTTCGTCGAAGCGCCCTCGCAGATGCTCGAGAACTGGATGTGGCAGCCCGCGATCCTCAAAGAAGTCTCGAGCAACGTCAAGACCGGCAAACCGCTGCCGGATGACCTGATCAACAAGATGGTCGCGCTCAAGCACGTCGCCGACGGCTATGCGTGGACCGGCCAGGCGTTCTACGCGACGTACGACATGAATATCCACAGCTCGACACCGCCGATCGACGCCACGTCGGTATGGTTCGCCTTGAAGAAGAAGATGACGCCCCTCCCGTCCGTCCCGGGCACCATTCCCGAGGCGAGCTTCGGCCATCTCATGGGCGGTTATGACGCCGGCTACTACGGATATCTGTGGTCGCGCGTCTTCGCCCAAGACATGTTCACCGTGTTCCAAAAGGGCGGGCTGGAGAATCCAGTGGTCGGCGCGCGTTACCGCCAGGACATCTTGCAGCCCGGCGGCAGCATCGAGCCCGATCAGCTGCTGCGCAACTTCCTCGGACGCGACGTGAACTACGACGCCTTCTACAAGGATCTCGGGATCACGCGCTGACCGTGAAGCGCGCGCTGTCGCTGCTCCTGGTGGCCTGCGCGCTCGTCTCGGCTGCGGCGGCCGACACGATCACGCCGCAGGCCGCGATCGCGCGCTTGTTCACCTCGGACCGGGTGGATCCGGACTGGTTCGCCCAGTCGTTGCTGCAGCAGGCGCCGGCATCGCAAGTGCAGTCGGTGGTCGACCAGCTCAAATCGCAGCTGGGCGCCTACCAAGACGTGCGCCCCGAAGGCGATCACTTCTCGACGGTCTTCGCCAAGGCGAGCGTACCGACGTACATCACCCTCGATTCCACCGGGCGCATCACGGCGCTGTACTTCAAGCAGCCGATAACGACGGTCAAGGACTTGCCGGGCGCGGTCAATACGTTTCGCGCCTTGCGCGGCAAGGTCGGCTTGGTCATCGAGGCCGGCACGACGGTGACGCAGGCCATCAATGCGGACGAGCCGCTCGCGGTCGGATCGGCCTTCAAACTGGCGGTGCTCGCCGCGCTCAAGAAGCAAGTCGAGGCGAAGCGGATGTCGTGGGCGCAGATCGTGACCATCCGGGCGGGCTGGAAAAGCCTGCCGACCGGCGTCTTGCAGACCTGGCCCGACGGCTCACCGCTGACGCTCGACAGCGTCGCCGCGCTGATGATCTCGCAAAGCGACAACACGGCCGCGGATCTCGCGCTGCGGACGGTCGGCCGTTCCGCCGTGGAGGCGGAGGCGCCGCCGCGCGACACGCCGTTTCTCACCACGCGCGAAGCGTTTCAGCTCAAAGATCCGGCCAATGCGCAGTTGCTCGCGCGCTGGCGCTCGGGGGACGTGGCAGCGCGGCGCGCGGTGCTGGAAACGCTCACATCTAAACCACTGCCGAGCATCGACATCTTCACCGGCCGCATCGCCGCGCCCGACGTCGAATGGTTCTTCAGCGCGCGCGATCTGTGTTCGCTCATGGGAAAGGTGGCGGCGCTGCCGTTGATGAGCATCAATCCGGGCGTTGCGGATCCGGCGCGCTGGGCGCGCGTGGCCTACAAAGGCGGCTCCGAGACGGGTGTCCTCAACCTGACGACGCAGGTCGTGAGCAGGAGCGGAAAGACGTACTGCGTGTCGGCGACTTGGAACGACTCGCAGCCGGTCGACGAAAAGCAGTTCGAGCTGATGTACAGCCTGCTGCTGAACAACCTCGAATAGCCTATTGCGGGATCGCGGGCGGTCCCGAGGCGGGTCCTGACGGCGGCGTGAACGTCGCCACCGGCGCGGGCACCGTCGCGTATGGCGTGCCCTGCACGCCGAGCAGGCCCGGACGCGTGCGCATGAACGACACCAGTGCGGCGCCGGTGGCCAGCGCTCCGATCACCGAGAACATGATGACCGCGAACCATGTCGGCGTGAAGCCGGTGACGACCAGGATGACACCGAGGCCGGTGCCGATGATGGCAAGCGGCTGCGGGTCATTCACTTTGGCGACCTCGAGCAAGCGGCGCCCGAGGAACGCAGCGATCGCGGCCTTGCCGATCAGATAGGCGAGCACGAACGCGATCAGCGCGACCGGGATCAGCGGAATCGTTATGACCAGCACGGCCAGCACGACGAGCACGAAGACGAGGAAGAACGGCGCGAGGACGCCGAGGAAAACCGCCAGCAGCGGCTGCGCGACGAGGTATTCCTCGACGTTCTTGGTGCGCAGCGGGAAGAGGAAGAACGCGAGCAAGGTCAAGAGCAGATCCGGCACGATGATCGAGGCTCTGACGGCCCACGCATGGGCCGGCGACTCGGGCGCGGCAGGCACCTCCGGCGCGGCGTCCTCCGGCGGCATCGACATCATCGGTGCGGGCGTCTCCGCCTGAGGCGGCACGACGCGCTGATGTTTTTTGGTCTTCGGAGGGGTCGAGGTCGAATCGTTGATGATCTCGCCGCCGAACGAAACGGTGTCTTTCTCGACCGCCCCTTCCGGATAGATGTGCAGATCGCCGCCGAAAACGACGGCGCTGCCGTGCACTTTGCCGTGGATGGCCACATTGCCGCCGAAATCGACGACGTCGCCCGATACTTCTTGGCCAGCCGGGATGTTGATGTCGCTTCCAAACTCGACGACGTCGCCGTGGCTGTAGCGGCCACTGCCGGCGGCTGCCATTGACGGCCCGCTCACGAGCAGCGCGAGCACCAACAGCGCGGCCCATGGAGCGGCCGAGTTCGCTCGACCTAATGGAGCGGTCGAGTTTACTCGACCGACACGTACGTTCATCATATCGCCTGGGTCCCCGCGATCCACCCGGACAGCCGGGGGAGGTAATGGCGTAGCGCAACTGCGCCGGCCGCAAGCACCAGGAGTTCGATCCCCAGCGCACCGGCGGCGTATGCGGGCACGTGCAGCCTGGTGCCGACGTCGACTAACGTCGATCCGGCGACACCGGCCTTGCCGAATTCGGTAGCGACAGCCGCAAACGCGTGCTGCCAGTTGATGACGTGCGCCGCAGTCAGCGCGATGAGCAGCGCCCAGCCCGCTGCGACGTAGGCGAGCAGCCAGCGCACGCGCAGCCGCGCCGGTTTCGGAACGGGCAACGCGGCGACCGCGGCCATCACGCCCAGCGTGAAGTCCGGCCGCGGCTCGATGCCGCGCAGGCCTTCGAGCCGGATCTCGACCGCGTGCAGATCCTGCATCAGCGCCCTGCAGCTCGGGCAGCCGTTCAGATGCGCCTCGATCAGCTGCACATCGCGGGGCGACGCATCGCCCTCGAGATATGCGGCCAGACGCGCTTCACAGGCAGAGCAGTTCACGTCCGCCTACCTCCTGCGTTTGATGTGAGTCGCCTATCGGCGATCGACGAGAGCGGCCGAGGGCGCGCGCGAGCGACGCCTTGCCGCGATGGATCAGCGTCTTCACATTTCCCAGCGAGACGCCCATCGTGTCAGCGATTTCTTGGTATTCCATGTGCCGGTAGTAGCGCAAGGAGAGCGCCATCCGCATTTTCTCGGGGACCGTCAGCAGGGCGCTGCGCACCGTCTGCTGCTCTTCTGCGGCGAGGATCATCGCGTCGGGCGAAGCCTCGCGCCGGGTGTCCGGGAGCCGTTGCTCCAGAGTTTCATCTTCGTAGAGCTCCTCATGTTGCGGGCGGCGACGTTCCTTTCCGAGATGCGTGCGCGCGGCGTTGCGTGCGATTTGGTAGAGCCAGGTCGAGAACTTCGCGAGTTGCGGGTTGAACGTTCCAAGATGCGAGTAGGCGCGGATGAAGGTCTCCTGGGCGAGGTCGTTTGCGTCTTCGGTCGATCGGACGGTGCCATACAGGAAGTTGACGATGCCCCGCTTGTGCCGCTCGACCAGCGGCGCGAATGCGCTCGAATCTCCCTGGAGGATAAGCGCCACCAGCGTCTCATCCGGCACCCCAGCGTTGATCGTCGACCCTCCCGATTGATGGATTCTACTCCCGCGCCAGCGGGAAAGTTTCGGGACAAGCCCGGCGAACCCCGCGGTGCATGAGCCAGGCCGACAAAAGTCCCACGACGCTGGCGCCCAAGCCCGTGGCCGCTTCGGCTTCCACCTTGGCCACGTTGATGGAGCCGGCCGACGCCAATCCGATGGGCAACGTCCACGGCGGCGTCATCATGAAGCTCGTCGACCAAGCGGCCGCCGCAGCCGCGATCCGTCATTCCAGGCGCATCTGCGTCACCGTCGCGGTCGACCGGCTCGACTTCTTCGGACCGGTGCACGTGGGCGACATGGTCGTCCTCAAAGCGGCGGTGAACTACACGCATCGCACCTCGATGGAGGTCGGCGTGCGCATCGAAGCCGAGTCCCTGCGTGCGGGCGAGGTCAGACAAGCGGGCACCGCGCTGCTGATCTTCGTCGCGCTTGACGACGAGTGCCGGCCCGTCGAAGTGCCGCCGATCCTGCCGCAGACCGAAGAGGAGAAGCTGCGCTTTCGCCAGGCCGAGCTGCGTTATCGCCACCGCAAGGAACTGCGCGAAAAAGAACGCGCGCTTCGGACGACGCGCACGCCTTGACCGCCCGCTACGCGCTGCTCACGCTCGGCATCGCCGGCCTCTCGATGGCCGGCATTTTTTACAGTTTGGCGCACGCGCCGGTCGTGACCATGGTCGCGTATCGCATGGTGTTCGCCGCGCTGCTGATGCTGCCGGTCGCGTTCGTCGCGCGCGGCAGCGGCGCGGCGCAGACGCGCGTGCCCTTCACGCGTACGGACTTGTGGACGACCGCCGGCGCGGGCGCGCTGTTCGCGTTCGACCTCGTCATCTGGGCGATGAGCCTCAAATTCACCTCGGTCGCCAGCGCGGCGCTGTTCGTGAGCACGCATCCGATCTTCGTGGCGCTGCTCGCGTGGCTGATCTTCCGCGAGCGACCGACGCCGTTGATCTTGGCCGGCATCGCCATCGGCATCATCGGCATCGCGATCGTCGCGCGCCACGATGTCTTGCTGTCGGGGCGCGCGCTGATCGGCGACGGACTGGCGCTGCTCGCCGCGCTGGCCGAGACCGGCTACCTGCTGTGCGGGCGCAGCGTGCGCCGCCGCATCGACGCGCCGCGCTATGCGCTAGGAGTGTACGCGTCGTGTGCGGCCTTCGTCTGCGTCGCGGCGTTGGGCACCGGTGCGGGCTTCGCGATCTCGGCGCACGACCTGGGCTTGGCGATCGGGCTCGCCGTCGTGGCGACCGTGCTTGGCCACACGCTGGTCTCGCAGTCGCTCGGCTACATGCCGGCGGCAGTCGTCGCTGTTTCGTTTCTGGCACAGCCCTTGATGGCGGCGGTGTTCGCGCTGATGTTCTTAGGGCAGGTGATTCCGCTGACGACCGCGCTCGGCGGCCTGGTGGCGCTTGCCGGCATCGGCGTGGTAGCATACGCGAACGAGCGCCAGCCTACCGAACCACTCGAGATGTAGTTTGCAATATGTAGTCCCGCGCTCTTGAGCGCGGGCCCGGCCTCAAGAGGCCGGGACTACGGACCGACCGAAGGCGGCGCATCGATGGCGAAAAAACGGGCTCTGATCACCGGCATCACCGGCCAGGATGGATCGTACCTGGCCGAATTTCTGCTCGAGAAAGATTACGACGTCTTCGGCATCACGCGCCGTTCGAGCACCAACTCATTCGACCGCATCGCGCACATCATCGACAAGATCACGCTGCTGTCCGGCGACTTGCTCGACGAGCACTCGCTGGTCAGCGCGCTGCGCGAATCCAAGCCGGATGAGGTCTACAATCTCGGCGCGCAAAGTTTCGTGCCCACCTCGTGGTCGCAGCCGGTGCTCACCGCCGAGTTCACTGCGGTCGGCGTGACGCGCTTGCTCGAAGCGATGCGCAACGCCAAGCCCGACGCGCGCTTCTATCAGGCGTCGAGCAGCGAGATGTTCGGCAAGGTGCAAGAGACGCCGCAGCGCGAGACGACGCCGTTCTATCCGCGCAGTCCGTACGGCGTCGCGAAAGTATACGGCCATTGGATCACGGTGAACTATCGCGAATCGTACGATCTGTTCACGTCGTCGGGAATTCTGTTCAATCACGAGTCCCTTTCGGCCAATACGCCAGTGATCATCCGGCGCGATGGCCTTATCGACATCGTGCCGATCGGCGAGGTGCTTCGCGTACAGCCGAAGGGCCGCGCATATCAGCGTTTCGAGACCGACGGTCTCGAGGTGTGGGATGGCGAGAGCTTCGTCGATGTTCTCCAGGGAACTGCGTACCATCACGTGCCTCGAGTTAAGAACAAGCGCGTCACACGCATAGAAGCGCGCTGCGGGTGCGTCACCCTGACCGGCGATCATGTGATGTTCCTGGCTGGTGAGGAGAGGCGCGCCGGCGACGTCCGGCCCGGAGATAAGCTCAAGCGGGCCGATCTGCCGCAAGCGCCAAAGATCACGAAGATCACCCACGAGCTTGCATGGCTGCTCGGTGCGTTCGTCGGGGACGGCTATGCCGGTCCGAGCGCGCGAGGCGCGTGGCACGCAAAGTTCGCCAATAATGACTTTGGACTTCGGCGGCGATTCGCCGAGGTCTGGAAGCAAGTCACGTGCGGAAGGACGCGAGAGACCTACGGCTCGTCAGGCTTCGTACCGGGGAGAACCGTCGGTGCGCTCGCCTTGGCTGGTGCCCCGTCCTTCGTGCACTGGCTGCGGGAAGTGTGCTACACGGATGACGCCAAAAAGCGCGTTCCCGCGATCATACTCAACGCGGACGAGCAGACGTGGGTGTCGTTCTTAGAAGGCTACAACGCCACCGATGGTCTCAAGGCCGGCAATGCCCGCTACCCATTCAAGAATTTCAAGACCAATTCGCCGACATTGGCGATGGGTCTGTGGTTCATGGCTCGCAAGGCCTTGGATCAAGATCTCGTGCTCAACGTCGAGGTCGGCCCGCCGGAACGGCCCGGGCCGTTCTACTCGATGAACCTGCGGACGCCGTATATCACGAACACCGGCCGGCATCTCCGGAAAGAACTCGCAGAGGTCAAACGTACCCTGCCGATTCCCGACTATGACGGCTGGCTGTACGACTTCACGACGACGTCGGGAAAGTTCCACGCCGGCGTCGGCGAGTGCGTGATCCACAACTCGCCGCGGCGCGGGCTTGAATTTGTCACGAGAAAGGTGACGGACGGCGCGGCGCGCATCAAGCTCGGACTCATCAAAGAGCTGCGCCTCGGCAATCTTGAGGCGCGCAGAGACTGGGGCGACGCGCGGGATTACGTGCGCGCGATGTGGCTCATGCTTCAGCAGTCCAACCCCGACGATTACGTGATCGCCACCGGCACGACGCGCACGGTCCAAGACCTCGTTGCCGCCGCGTTCGCCCACGCCGGCCTCGACTGGAAGAAACACGTCGTCGTCGATCCGAAATTCATACGCCCGGCCGAGGTGGATGTGCTCGTAGGAGACGCGTCCAAAGCGCAGCGCGTGCTCGGCTGGCGGCCCGAGATCACGTTCGAGCAGATGATCGCCGAGATGGTCGACGCGGACCTCGCGCGCTTGCGCAAACTGAACGGCTAAAGGTGCGCTGCCTCGTCACGGGCGCCGACGGGTTCGTCGGACAGTGGCTCATCCGCGAGCTGCTCGACCATGGCGACGACGTCACGGGCGTCACGCGCGGGGATCACACGCAGCTGACCACGCTGAGCACCGATGCGGCCACACACGTGCGCTGGCTGAGCGCTGAACTGCTGGATCCAGAGACGCTGCGCGCCGCAGTCAAAGAGGCCAAGCCTCAAGCGGTCTACCATTTAGCCGCGCAAGCGTCGGTCGCGTTATCACTCAAAGACCCAGCCTCCACCGTTGAAACGAATGTGGTCGGCACCGCCAACGTGCTCGAAGCGTGCCGCGACGAGGCGCCCGATGCCTTGGTCATCGCGGTCGGCTCGGCGGAGATCTACGGCAGCGTCGATCCCAAGGCGCTTCCGGTACGCGAAGACGCGCCCATCCGCCCCAACAACCCATACGCCGGCAGCAAGGCGGCGGCCGAGGTGCTCGCGCTGCAGTACGCGCAGACGGGCTGGCTGCGCGTGATCGCCACCCGCTCGTTCAACCATACCGGCCCCGGCCAGACCACGTCCTACGCCGCCGCGGCATTCGCAAAACAGTGCGCAGATATCAGCCGCGGCAGGCAGGCACCGGTGCTGCTGCACGGCAATCTTTCTGCCCAGCGTGATTTTCTCGACGTGCGCGACGTCGTGGCCGCCTACCGGCTGCTCGCCGAACGAGGCGCTTCAGGAACGGTATATAATGTCTGCAGCGGGCGCGCGGTCAGCATGCTCGAGATCGTCGAAGATCTCACGCGTCTGGTGGACCGGCCGGTCGAGCTGCGCCAGGACCCGGAGCGGATGCGCCCGGTCGACACGCAGGTGATCGTCGGCGACCCCGGGCTCGTGCAGCGGGCCACCGGGTGGCAGGTATCAATACCGCTGCAGCGGACGCTGCGCGACCTGTACGACTACTTTCTAAAGGAAGATGGATAAGACGAAACCCGCCGCCCCACCGCCTCGCAATCCGGCTCAAGGTCAGGATTGGCGGGCGGTCGTCTTCAAGAACCGCGGCGCGCTGCTCGTGCCCGTCGCGCTGGCGCTCATCATTTTCGGCCAGCCCACCGAGCTGAGCGCTACCATCGGGGTCATCATCGCGCTGTGCGGGGAGCTGCTGCGCATCTGGGCGGTCGGCTATTCGGGCGACACCACTCGCGCCGACGTCGTGACCGCCCCCGAGCTCGTGACCGCCGGCCCCTATGCGCTGGTGCGCAATCCGCTGTACGTCGGCAACGCGATCATCGCAATCGGGTTCACCATCGCGTTCACGGGCGGCATCCCCTTCGCGCAATCGTTCTGGCTGCTCGTCTTCGTCCTCGCAATCGTCATCGCGGTCTATGCGGTCGTCATTCCGCTCGAAGAAGAGTACCTCGCACGCACGTTCGGCTATCGCTACACGGAATACACGACGATGGTACCGCGCTTCATCCCGTGGAAAGGCGCCCTCGCGAAGAGCAAACAACAGGGGACCTGGAAGCGAAAAGTGATCGGCAGCGCCGAAGTCACGACCATCGTGCTCTTCGCCCTCATGGTGGTCGTCTTGGTGCTCAAATTGACCGTTCTGAGGGGTATGACGGTCCGGTTCTAAAATTCCGCGTATCGGGACAAATAGAATCGAAGTCCCGAACAGGCGTAGGCTTGTCCTTCCGGCGGACCCGGTGCTATCCTCACAGAGCGGTGGCGCTCGATGCGCGAAGCCCTGAGGCCGGGTCTGCGGAGACTTCCGGAGAGCGCAGGTTCCCGGAATTTCCGGCCTCGACGGGCGCGGAGCAGTAGGTCAGGATGGATTGCGCCGCATCGAACGATACCGCGACGATGGCCGCCCGAAATGGCGGCCTTCTTTTTTGGAGTATTAAGGGCGGATGACGATTCTCGTGGTCGGCGCCGGGCAGATGGGATCCGGCATCGCACAGGTCTGCGCGGCCGCCGGCTATCCAGTGCTGCTGCACGACGTGGACGAAGCCGCGTATAAGCGCGGGCGCGCGACGATCGAGAAGAACCTGTCGCGCGCGGTCGACAAAGGCAAGATGTCGCGCGCGGATGCGGATGCTGCCCTTGCACGCATCACCTTTCACAGCGATCTAGGCGCGCGCATCGACGCCGGCATCGCGATCGAAGCCGCCAGCGAGGACGAGGCGCTCAAACTCGCGCTCTTCCGGCGCATGGATGCCGCGCTGCCGCCCGCAGCGATCCTCGCCAGCAACACCTCGTCGATCTCGATCACGAAGCTCGGTGCCGCGACCAAACGCGCCGAGCGCGTCATCGGCATGCACTTCATGAATCCGGTGCCGGTGATGAAGCTGGTCGAGATCATCCGGGGGCTTGCCACCTCGGACGAAACGTATGCGTCCACAAAACTGCTCGCCGAACAGCTCGGCAAGACGCCGGTCGAGGTCAATGACTTCCCGGGCTTCGTGAGCAACCGCGTCCTCATGCCGATGATCAACGAAGCGATCTACGCGCACATGGAAGGCGTCGGCAGCGCCGAGGCCATCGACACCGTCATGAAGCTCGGCATGAACCACCCGATGGGGCCGCTCGAGCTGGCAGATTTCATCGGCCTCGACACCTGCCTCGCGATCATGCAAGTGCTCTACGACGGATTCTCGGATCCCAAGTACCGGCCGTGTCCGCTGCTCAAGAAGATGGTGGCGGCGGGGCGCCTCGGCAAGAAATCCGGACGCGGTTTCTACGAGTACACATGAACTTCGAATTGACCGACGACCAAAGAGCCGTGCGCGACATGGTCGCGGCGTTCACAGCGCGCGAGATCACGCCGCACGCAGGCCGCTGGGATAAAGATGGCGCCTTCCCGACCGAGTTGTTCGCCAAGCTCGGCGACCTCGGCATCATGGGCATGTCGGTCTCAGAGCGTTACGGCGGTGCGGCACTCGATGCGGTCAGCGTCGCCCTTGCGATCGAGGAGCTGAGCAAGGGCGATGCCGGCGTCGGGGTCACCGTCTCCGTGCACGCCGGTCTCATCACGCGTATCATCGAGCAGTTCGCGTCGGAGGACCTGCGCGCGCTGTACCTGCCCAAGATGTGCGCCGGCGAATGGCTGGGCGCATTTTCGCTGACCGAGGCGGAGGCCGGATCGGATGCCGGTGCGCTGCGCACGCGCGCGCAACGCCACGGCGACAGCTACCTCCTCAACGGCACCAAGCAGTGGGTCACCAACGGCAGCCGCGCCAAAGTCTACGTCGTCTTCGCGCGCACCGGCGGACCCGGGCCGCGCGGCATCTCCGCGTTCCTCGTCGATCGAGACACCCCAGGGCTCACGCTTGGCCGCAAGACCGACAAGCTCGGCATCCGATCGTCGGACACCGTCGATCTGGTGCTGCGAGATGCGCGCGTGCCCGCCTCGCGGCTGCTGGGCGACGAAGGAGGCGGGTACAAGATCGCGTTGGCCAACCTCAGCGTGGGCCGGCTCGGGATCGCCGCGCAAGCCGTCGGCATACTGTCGGCATGCCTGGATACGTCGGTGCGGTACGCGCTCGATCGCTTCCAGTTCGACCGTCCGATCGGCGCCTTCCAGGCGGTCTCGTTCAAGGTCGCGGACATGGCGATGGATCTTGACGCTGCGCGCCTGCTGCTGTATCGCGCGGCATGGCAGAAGGATCAAGGTGCGAGCAGCATCGACGCCTCGTCGAAAGCCAAGCTCTTCGCCTCGAGCGCGGCGCGCAAGCATGCGGCCGAATGCGTGCAGATCCTCGGCGGCTACGGTTATACGACCGAATTCCCGGCTGAGCGCTACTACCGCGATTCCAAGATCACCGAGATCTACGAAGGCACGTCGGAAGTGCAGCGCATCGTGATCGCCCGCGAACTGCTCGGGCGGCTCGACGAACGCACCTCGACGGGCCGGCCCAAACGCAACGGTGGACGCGCTGCCGATGGAGCGCGCGAGCCCGGCGCCGACAAGCCCACCGGCGGATGAGACCGCGCAGATGACGCAGGCACGCACGCCAGCCAACTTCGAGGATCCGGCCGCCTACGAGCGGTTCATGGGGCGTTGGCGAAGCCCGAGCCGGAGGCGATGGGCGCGGAGCGTCCAAGTTAGATTAACAGACGACGGGGGGCGCTCGTTATGCCAAATCGAGGATCGCTTTTCGCATTCTTCGCGTTGGTCGCAGCCGCGTTAACGGTTGCCTGTTCTAGTCACTCACCCGTACTGCCCCCGGCTCCGTCGAGCCAGCGCCCCGCCGCCGTTGCCTCGCTGGCAGGTCTAGGCCTCAAGGCAGTCCCCTGGCATCGTCCGTTGCTCCCTGAGCCTGCACTGGATCTATAGCAGCATCGCTGGCAACTACGGTAACGCCAGCACGATTTATGTGCTCGCCGAAGTTCTCGGCCACGTTCAAGGGGATACGGTCGATTCGTTTCAGGGCGCAGGTTCGGTTCCCGTTTCCTACAATGTGCTGGGTCCGACGAACGTATCGATGACTTCAACGACAGGGAGCGTTCAGCTCGGCGCCGCCTATTCCGAGGGCGGAGCGCTTGCGCTAAGTTTCGGAGACGTGCCCCCCGGAACGCCAGGAATAAGCTGGATCTTTGTTGCGACTGGCCCATCCGGCGTGGATGGAGACATCAGTGCGATCCAGGTCCTGACGACCAAACAAAAACAGACCGTGGCTTCGACCGCGCCTCCCACCGCGGCTCCTGTGGACAACACCGGGTCGACCTACCGGTTGGACGAACCAATTCCTGGAGACATCTTGTATGCAAACACGTCGTCGCCACTGCTCGCGGGGGCAAATGGGACGTGGTCAAACATCGACGCGCCCGTAAAGCCTCTATGGGATCTGAGCTACTTTTCACGTAGCGATCAGTTTCAAACTTGGTTCGTCTATAAGCCGAGGATTGCGAACAGCATTTGGGTGCCCTTGGGTTACGTACCATGGAATTGGTCTGGGACGGCGACATTGTCGGGCGGAACTTGGACGCTGTCGGGCCAGACGTGGTCGCAAAACCCCGCCGCAACCATACCGAACGCCTACACGTCCATACCGTTCCCCCAGTGGTCAGGACATCTGCCCTAGGGCGAGTCGCCTGTAAAGGAGAAAGGCCGATAATGCAATTGTTTGTGACCATTCTAAGCATTACGGCGATGACGCAGCCGTCCGCGACACTGGCTTGGATGGCTGCCGCCGCTGCTTACACCCAGCCAGCCAGCATTGCCGTTACGTTGATACCCGAGACGACGTCCTACAAAGCGGGAGATACGGTCCGGGTTAAGATCGTCGTGCACAACTTATCAGGGACGCCACTTAGCCTACTCTTTTCCGGTCCGCAGAATGACTCGCAACTCAGCGTACGAGATGCCACGGGCACGCTTGTCACTCCTGACACGCGACCAAGTGGACCCTTGTTGAACACAAGCGGGTCGGTTATGCCCAGGGCGCTGCAACCAGGAGAGACCGTTTCCGACACAGAGTACGCTTTGGGGATGCCTCCGGACATTCAGTCCAGTTCCGAATTTAGTCAGGGATTTGTTCCAACGGCGTGGTGGGGCTACACGCTGAGTAAGCCAGGACGCTACACGGTTGTCGCGCGCCGCGTACTTGTTGCGCCAGGGGTGTCGCCGAGCACATCCGCGGGCATATACAGCCCCTGGTCCAACCCAGTCGCCATTACCATCACATCCTAAGGTGCCAGTCGGCGCCTCCCCACCGCCTCGGGCAAAGCCGCCGAGCCGTGAGGCCGTCTAGGTGACGCAGGCACGCACGCCAGCCAACTTCGAGGATCCGGCCGCCTACGAGCGTTTCATGGGGCGCTGGTCGGCGAAGCTCGCGCCGCTGTTCCTCGATTTCGCGCAGGTGCACGACGGCGACCGCATTCTCGACATCGGATCGGGCACCGGCAATCTCGCGCTTGCCGTCGCCGCGCGCGCACCGCGCGCGAAACTCATCGGCATCGACCCGTCTGCGACATACGTGGCGTTCGCACGGCGCCGCGAGGTGCCGCCGCAGTTCCAGTTCGAAGTCGGCGATCTCTCGTCGCTGCGCTTTGCAGATGATTCCTTCGACCGCGCGCTGTGCCAATTGGTCCTCAATTTCATCCCGGATTGCCGCGGCGCGCTTGCCACGTTGAACCGCGTCGTCCGGCCCGGCGGCACGATCGCGGCGGCGCTGTGGAACCTGGGCAACGGCATGGACATGCTCGACGTCTTCTGGCGAGCGGTCGGACCCCAACGCGAGGACGTCAGATTCGGCGAACGCTCGGCTGCGTTCACGAAAGAAGAGATCGTCGCGTTGTTGAACGAGGCGGGGCTCGCAGACGTCGTCACCGCCGATCTCGCGATCCAGATGGACTTTGCGTCGTTCGAAGACTATTGGTCGCCGTTCTTGCTCGGCCAAGGCCCGGCCGGCGCGTACGCCGCGTCGCTGGCGGATGACGAATGCAGCGCGCTTGCCGCACGTCTGCGCGACCAACTCGGCATCAAACGGGCCGACGGCACATTCTCGCTCGCGGCGCGATCGTTTGCCGTACGCGGCACCGTAGTCCCGCGATAGCGCGGCACTGTAGTCCCGGGCTCTTGAGCCCGGGGATCGAGGAACGATGAAGCTGCTCGAATACCAAGGCAAAGAACTGTTCGCTGCGGCCGGCATCCCAGTGCCGGCGGGCAAGGTGGCGCAGACCGTGGACGAAGCCGTCGCGATTATGCGCGCGAATCCGGCGCCCAGCGTCGTCAAAGCGCAAGTGCTGATCGGCGGGCGCGGCAAAGCCGGCGGCATCAAATTCGCCAACGATGAGCGCGACGTCGTGGAGCCCGCCACAGCGATCCTAGGGATGAACATCAAGGGTGAGATCGCCAAGCGCATCTGGATCGAGCAGCGCGTCGACATCGTCAAAGAGCTGTATCTCTCGATCACCGTCGACCGCCAGAGCAAGCGGCCGATCATCATCGCCTCGGCGATGGGCGGCATGGACATCGAAGAAGTCGCTGCCACCCACCCCGATGCCATCGCCAAGTACCGCATCGACCCGGCCATGGGCTATTGGCCGTTCGTGGGGAGGCGGGTCGCCAGAGAGGCGCACATCCCTAAGGAAGCGAGCGGTCAATTCGTCGACATCCTAGGCAAACTGTACAAGCTGTTCTTCGACGTCGGCGCGATGCTGCTCGAGATCAATCCGCTCGCCATCACCAAAGACGGACGGGTCATCGCTTCGGATGCGAAGGTCGACATCGACGACAACGGATTGTTCCGCCACAAAGAGCTCGAAGCGTGGAAGACGGACCTGCCGAACGACCCGCTCGAGGAACGCGCGCGCAAGGTCGGTCTCGCGTACGTCCATCTCGATGGCGACGTGGGCATCATCGGCAACGGCGCCGGGCTCGTGATGGGCACGCTCGATGCGGTCAAAGCCGCAGGCGGCGAGCCTGCGAACTTCCTCGATGTCGGCGGCGGCGCCAAGGCGGACATCGTGCGCGAAGCCGTCAACATCGTGACCGCCGATCCCAAAGTGAAATCGCTGTTCATCAACATCTTCGGCGGCATCACGCGCGGCGACGAAGTGGCCAAGGGATTGGTCGAAGCGCTCGGCGGCGGTTCGTGGAGCAAGGACAAGCTCGTCATCCGCTTGACAGGCACCAACGAGAAGGAAGGCCGCGCGGTGCTGCAGGCCAACGGCATCAAGTCCGTCGAGACGATGAACGAGGGCGCGAAGCAGGCCGTCGCGCTTGCCGGAGGGGCGTGACGTGTCCATCTACTTGAACAAAGCGTCCAAGGTCATCGTGCAGGGAATCACCGGGCGCGAGGGCCTCTACCATGCGAATCGGATGCGCGCGTACGGCACCAACGTCGTCGGCGGCGTCACGCCGGGCAAGGGCGGCCAAAGCGTCGAGCAGTTCGACGTCTTCGACACGGTCAGCGAAGCGCGCGCGAAGATCGGTGCCGACACGAGCGTCATCTTCGTGCCGCCGCCGTTCGCCGCGGACGCGATCCTTGAATCAGCCGATGCCGGTATCGCGCTGATCATCTGCATCACCGAAGGTATTCCGGTGCACGACATGCTCAAGGTGATGTCGGTCATCCCGCCGTCGGTGCGCGTGATCGGTCCGAACTGCCCGGGCGTCATCACGCCCGGCGAAGCGCTCGCCGGCATCATGCCGGGCCACGTCTTCAGCCACGGGCGCGTCGGACTGATCTCGCGCAGCGGCACGCTGACGTACGAGATCGTCGACCAGCTCACGCGCGCCGGCATCGGCCAGAGCACGTGCGTCGGCATCGGGGGCGATCCGATCATCGGCACGGTGTTCGTCGACTGCCTGCAGGCGTTCGAACGCGACGACGCGACCGACGCGGTCGTGCTCGTTGGCGAGATCGGCGGTACGGATGAAGAAGATGCGGCGGCGCTGATCCGAGACAAGCAGATCGTGAAACCGGTGGTCGCGTTCATCGGCGGCCGCTCCGCGCCCGAAGGCAAGCGCATGGGCCACGCCGGCGCGATCGTCAGCGGCGGCGGAGGCACCGCGAAGGCCAAGATCGCCGCGTTCGAATCGGTGAACGTTCCGGTGGCTGAAAGCCCGGCCGATATTCCGTCCCTCATCGCGGCGGCGATGCGCCTTCCGGCGCGCGTCTAAAAGACGAAACTGAAAGGCTGAAAACGCCCGTTTTGCGGCTCGCCGGACTCCGGCGGGCCGCAAGGTTAAAGGAGCCTTAGGAAAGAAATTGTGGGACATGCAGGCCTATACCGCTCGTGGTGTAGTCTGTTTTGCAGTATTCGAGCGGCTGAAAAGATGGGTCACCGTCCGAATCGGCGCGCGGATCTGCAACACTCGCTTCTCTTAAGAAGGAACCTGTAAAACCATGAAAGGTTTGCTGAGAATTGCCTTCTTAACTCTCTTGGTATTGCTCGTCCAGGGAACATGGGCACTGGCAGGCGTTACCGGAGGGTTAGACGGCACGGTTCTGACCGAGCAGACGCACGCACCGGTCGCGCAAGCGAAGGTGACCGCGTCTTCGGCCAGCCAGACCTCAAGCACAACGACCGACAATGGTGGTCACTTCGGTTTCGTCTCGCTGGTCCCCGACACGTACGCCGTGACGGTGGCCAAAGAAGGCGTCATCGAGACGTTCGTGCAGCGCGGCGTCACCGTGCTGGCGGACCAAGTGCAAACCCTCACGCTCGTCGTGAAGCCGTCGATCAAGACTCTAGCGACGGTCACATCGCGTGCGTCATCCGACCTCATCAAGCCCGGCACGACTGCCAACGTCTACTCGGTCAACTCGGCCGCGCAGGCGCGCACCGCGGTGCTCGGCGGCGGCGGCGGCGCCAACCAAGGCTACTCCGCCATCGCGGCGCTTCCCGGTGCATACGTTCCGCCCGGCAACAGCGGCTGGTTCCAGACCGTCAACATCCGTGGCGGCGACTACGACCAGGTCGGCTACGAGTTCGACGGCGTGCCGGTGAACCGGTCGTTCGACAACTACCCGTCGACCAATCTCTCCGCCATCGGCCAGCAAGAGCTGCAGCTCTATACGGGCGCTGCACCGGCCTCGGCTGAGGGCCAGGGCCTGGCGGGCTATATCAACCAGGTCATCAAGAGCGGCACCTATCCGGGATACGGCAACATCGATCTCGGAATCGGCGGCCCCAGCCTGTACAACAAAGCGAGCATCGAATTCGGCGGTGCGACGCCCAACCGCAACTTCTCGTACTACGTCGGTGTGGGCATCATCAACCAAAATCCGGACTTCTATGACACCCACAACGGCGTCAGCCAGAACTCGACCTACGGTCTGGTGTACGACATGGCGAGCGACGGCCACAAGTGCGGGTCCGCGAATGCGTCGAACTACGTGCTCTGCTACGCCAACGCCGCCAACTCGATTCTCGGCGTCCCCGTCGGACCGGGCGGCTATTACCTCGGTCCGGTCAACATCCTCACGCCGAAGAACATCGAAGATCGCGAAAACGTCTTCAACTTCCACTTCGGCATCCCGCACAAGGGCGACACCGGTAAAGACGACATCCAGCTGCTGTATGACACCTTCCAGTTGTACACCAATTTCTACAACTCACCTAACGACTGGGGCGGCCCAAGCTTCTTCGCGAACAACCCCGGCAGCATCGAGGGCCCGGGCCAACCCTTCTACTACTCGGGAGCGCAGTATACCGGGCCGGTCGGCGGCCTATTCACTGCTGCGAACCCTGGCGTCGCCAATCAAGTGGTGCCCTACGCCTATCCGAACGAAGGAAACGCCTTCTTGAACTCCTCGTTCTCCGGTACGAACATCCCGGGCAATAGTTACGAGGGGTACAGCAACGGCCAGGAGATCTTCAAGCTCCAATACCAGCACAACATCGGCACATCGTCGTATCTGCGCATCTACGGATACAGCCTCTACTCCTGGTGGTTCATCCAAGATCCGCAAGGGGCGTATAATCTGGACTTCGGCCTCGCCCCTGACTACGAGCTGTGGACGCACACGCGCGGCGCGTCGATCAACTACGTCAATCAGCTCTCGCCCAAGAACCTGCTCAACATCGAAGGCACGTACTCGACGGCGAGCACGGTGCGCGACAACAACACGCAGATGTTCAACACGCTGTCCGGTGCCCGCGGCGATGCGGCGCAGCTCGTCAGCGCGACGAATCCGACCAGCGGCATCTGCTACAACATAGCCAACCCCGGCGTGCCTGACTCTTGCCTCAAGGCGAGCAGAAGCGGCGCGCTGAGCGGCAACTACCTCGCGTTCGGCAACTTCACGTGCGGCGCCAACTGCATGGGAGCGATGGGCAACTTCTTCGGCGCGGGCGTCGGCATACCGGCAGTACCCGCCGCCGGGTGCCCTGGCGGCTGCGCGTGGTATGTGACCGAGACCGGTCCGTACGCCACGTTCAACACCGTGACGCCGCGCTTTTGGGGTGTCTCGGCACAAGATACGTGGAAACCGAACGATCGTCTGAACTTCAACATCGGCGTGCGGGATGACATCTATACGTTCGTCTACACGCCGACGGGCACGGGAACGCGTGCGTACTGGTTCAATGCTTGGAACGCGGTGGCGTGCGTCAACCCGCTCGTCAACGGCGGCAATCCCATCGACGAGACGACGATGGGATTCCAGGCGGGGACCCCCTGCTCGGCCCTGGGTGCAGGCTACAGCGCGGCGACGCTGACCGACTCGACCGCCAATGGCGGCCAGATCACGTACAACGAAGTCGAGCCCCGGTTCGGCGGAACGTATACGTTCAGCACGAACGACGTGCTGCGCTTCTCCGCTGGCCGCTATTCGGAGCCGGCCAACGCGGCGTTCCAGCAGTACAACAGCTTGGACCAGGACTTGCCTGAACATCTCCTCGGTTCGCTGTTCTACAAATACGGGTTCACGTCGCCTAACCACGTCGTAAGCCCGTCGATCTCGTACAACTACGACCTCTCGTGGGAGCACCAGTTCGCGAACACGCAGACGTCGTTCGTCCTGACGCCGTTCTTGCGCAAGACGAACAACCAGGTCCAGCAGATCTACATCGCTCCGACCCAGGCGTTCGTCTCCGGCTTGAACGTCGGCAACGAGACGAATCTCGGGTTCGAGTTCTTGACCAACATGGGCAACTTCAACAACAACGGCTGGGCCAGCCAGCTGGCGTGGACGTACACGCACAGCTACATCACGTACAACCCGCTGCCCAACGGCCAGTCCGTGTTGGCGCAAGATAACCTCGACATCCAACACTACAACTCGTTCACCGCGGCGTGCGTCGGTGCGGTGCCGACGTCGAGCCCCACAAGCTTGTGCGGCACGGACGGCGGCGTCAACGCGCTCGCGACCGATGGGAACGGCATCGCCAACCCGTACTTCAACGCCCCGTCGCGACCGCTGCTCAGCTCGACTGCGCAGTATGCGCCGTACGACATCGTTCCGGTGGGCGTACAGCTCTCATCGGTTGGATACGTCGTGCCGGAAGTCGTGACGCTCATCGTCCAGTACAAGAAGGACAAGTGGGCGTTCATCCCGTCCTTCCAGTTCCACGGCGGGCAGAAGTACGGCGCACCCGAGACGACGTACGGCTTCGATCCGAGCTCGTGCAGCAAGGTAGGACTCGCGACGCCGGTCACCGGCGACCCGCGCTACCCGTACGGCGGCAGCGGCAACGCGGCCGACGCGACGACCTGCGGTGGTTCGCTCGTGATTCCGAATCCGTACACCGGCAACTTCGATCAACCCGGTGCATTCACTGAACCGAACCAGTACAGCTTGCACATGGGCATCTCGTATGCCGCAACGCCTCGGGTGTCATACCAGCTCAACCTGGCGAACATCGTCAACCTCTGCAGCGGCGGGTCTAAAGAGCCCTGGACGTTGAACGACAACCACTGGTGCCTCTATGGCAACAGCAGTGGATTCTTCCCGCCAGTGGGCAACTTCTACAATCCTGGGGATACGATCCAGCCGCAGTTCAAGTATCCCTACTTCGTGAACGCGACCGGCGATAACGGAAGCAACGGTACCGTCGTTCCGTTCAACGCCACCTTCAACGTCCAGTTCAAGATGTAAGTCGCACGAACTGGACCCTACGACCGTGGGGCCGCCGGCAGTCAACGCCGGCGGCCCTATGATTTTTCAAAGGGCGTGCCGCTGCGGCGAGCGAAGCCAAGGCCATTCCACCGTTATTGAGAGGATCTTCCGCTTCATGAACGTGCGCGTTGGTTATGCTGTGCTCGTGGCCGTCACACTGGCGGTCGCCCTTGGCGCCGGATGCTCCAACAGCACCACGTCCTCGACCGCCACCCCGACGCCGGTCCCGAGCGGCTCGATCGCACCGGACACGGTCTGGGTACAGGACGCCACGTCGAAAACCGTTCGCTCCTACATGGGCGCATCGGCCGCCAACAGCGGTCTGGTCGCGAGCGTGATCCTGCCCACCAGCGACGTCGCCAACCCGGACGTGGTCTACGATCCGCTCAGCGATACGCTGTGGTATCCGAATCAGAGCGTCCCCAACACCACCAACAACTCGATTGACATCTGGACGCTCGCCACCACCCGCAATAACACGCTGCCGACGTTCACCGTCACCAACGCCGATACGAACAATCTGGAAGGCGCGGCCGTCTATGACGCTGTGCACCACCTGCTGATCGTCGCGCACAACACGGGCAACACGGTGGACGTGTACGCGAACGCGCCGAGCATGACCGGAGCGTCGCTACCGGCCGGTTTTGTCACCCTCAACATCACCGATGCGACCGCGCCTGGCACGCCGCGGCCGCAAGAGATGCTGTACGACGGCGTGCGTGACATCTTGTTCGTCGCCGATAACGGCACCGTCGTCGCGAAGTTCCCAGGTTTTGGCACGGCGGCAGCCGCGCTCTCGGGCGGCACGACCATCGCGCAGAGCCAGTCCACCGCCATCAGCGGGCTGGGCCTTGGCAACGGCACCGGGCTTGCCTACAATTCGGCCTCCGACATCTTGTTCGTCACGGAGGTCTCGCCGCCGCAGATCAGCGTCATCAAGACCGCGAGCACTTTCAACGGCTCCACCACCCACTCGCAGACGCTCACCAACTTCGTGCAGCCCAAGGGCCTTGCGTATGACGTCGGCCGGGATATTCTCTTCGTCTACGATTCGGATGTTTTCGTCTTCCCCAACGCGACGACCGCAAGCGGGAACCAGAACGTGTGGCCGAACCGGCGCATCTTCTTCGATGCCACTACGCCGCTGAGCGGTTTCGGGATCACCGTCGACACCACGCGCTAGAAGAAGAGCGGGCGTGCCCCACGGGCTGGTGCACGTCCGCATGTCCCACACTATCACGGTTGGTTTTCAGGGTCGCGCACGTTCGGACATCCAATAGTACGAACTGACGGGCGCCTGCGCCCAGGTCCGCCCACGCTGCGCGGCAAAAAAAACAGCATGGAACGCCAGTGGGTCAGGGCCGGCGGCGGCAGCGAGATGCAATTCGCGCTGCGCGCGTCGAGCCACGGGCGTTCGTGGACCGGTTTTGATGCTGCGCTTTACGACACGTCGGGCGGGTTCTGCGAGGTTCCCGGCGCCCCGTTTCACCATGTCAGCATGCACGTCGGCAGCCCCGTTGTCGCGACTTGTCGCTGCGACAGCCCCATCAAGCGCCGGCTGCAGTCGTCTGGCGACATCGATTTCGTGCCGCTCGGCTACGCGGCTTCGTGGGAAGACGAAGGCCCGGCGACGGTCTTGGCCATTCGGATCAGCCCATCGCTGATGCGTGACACGGCTGAATCGATGGGCCTTGACGCCGACCGGATCCAGTTCGCGCCCGGGCTCGAGATCCGAGATCCACGCTTGGAGCATATCGGTTGGGCGCTGGCGGCGACACTGGAGGCGGGCGAGCCGGACGATCGACTCTACGCGGACGGACTCGGCACGGCGTTGGCCGTCGGACTGCTACGGCGCCACGCGCGCACCCTTGCCGGCATGCCAAGACACGGCCTCACGCGTCGGCAACTGCGCATCGTCGTCGACTACGTCGACGAACACATCAGCGCGGACCTCTCGCTCGTTGAGCTGGCACGCGTCGCGGGAGTGAGCGCATCGCATTTCAAGGCGCTCTTCAAGCGCAGCATCGGGTCACCCGTCCATCAATACGTCATCCAGCGTCGCGTCGATTACGCCGCGAAGCTGCTATCGCGCGGCATGCTCAAGCTGAGCGAGGTCGCGCTGCAGGCGGGTTTCGCCGATCAAAGCCACATGGCGCGCTGCATGCGCCGAGTCATGGGCATGACGCCCACGACGTTCCTGTATCAATGCCAGTAGCGCTAGAATCCTAGCAGCCGGCCGATCACCATGCGTTGGACCTCGTTGGTCCCTTCGCCGATCTCGTTGATCTTGCAGTCGCGCCAGTAGCGCGCGACCGGATACTCTTCCATGAAGCCGTACCCGCCGTGGATCTGGACGGCGGCATTGGCGCAGCGGCGCGATACTTCGCCCGAGTTCAGCTTGGCCATAGCGGCCGCCATGGCGAAGTCGCGTCCACGGTCCTTGAGCCACGCCGCTTTGAGCACCGCCGTGCGCGCGAGTTCGATCTCGACCGCCATGTCGACGAGCTGGAACTGCACCGCCTGGAATTTGGAGATCGGCGAGCCGAACTGCATGCGTTCTTTCGCGTACCTTGCGCTCGCGTCGTAGCAGGCTTGCGCCAGTCCGACAGAGAGCGCACCGACGCTGATGCGCCCGCCGTCGAGCACGTCGAGGAACTGGTGAAAACCCCGCCCGCGCACGCCCAGCAGGTTTTCCTCCGGCACGCGGGCGTTCGCAAACGATAGCTCGCGCGTATCCGATGCCCGCCAGCCCATCTTCTTATAGGGCTGCGCACGCTGGTACCCCGGCGTGTCCTGCGGCACGACGATGTTGCTGATCTCTGCCTTGCCGTTCGCCCCAACCCCGGTGACCGCGGTGATCGTGACGCCCCCGCTGATGGGCGTCCCCGCGTTGGTGATGAATGCTTTCGTGCCGTTGATGACCCAATCGCTGCCATCCAGGCGCGCGGTCGTCGCCGTCGCGCCCGCATCCGAGCCGGCTTGCGGCTCGGTGAGGCCGAAGGCCCACAACTGCTCGCCGCGCGCCAGCGGCGGGATATAGCGCTGCTTTTGCGCCTCGCTGCCGAACATCAGGAACGGCGCGGTGCCGAGCGAGACGTGGGCGGCCATCGTGATGCCGACCGAGGCGTCCGCACGGCCGATCTCCATCACCGCCAGCGCGTACGAGACCGTGTCGGCGCCGGCTCCCCCGTATTTCTCAGGGATCGGCAGCCCGAGCAGCCCCAAGTGCGCCATCTTGCGCACGCATTCAAGCGGGAATTCCGCCTTTTCATCCCAGCGCGCAGCATGCGGCGCGACTTCGCCGTCCGCGAATTCGCGGCACAGCTTTTGGACGTCCAACTGATCGGGCGTAAGATCGAAATCCATCGCGCGATACGGTTCGGATGCAGCCCCGTCTTTCCCGCCGATAGGGCCGCTTGGCGGCCCCATCGAATCCGGTGTTTCAGCATGCGATACACGCGCGCCCAGAGTGAACACGGCTGGGCATGATTGTCTTTGAGGACGTCAGCCTCGTCTACCCAAACGGCGTCCACGCGCTCTCGAACGTCAACCTGAACGTCGCGCGGGGCGAGTTCCTGTTCCTCGTCGGCAGCACCGGCCAGGGCAAATCGAGCGTGCTCAAGTGCATCTATCGCGAGGCGCAGCCGAGCGCCGGCGATGTCGTCGTCGACGATTGGCGCCTCTCCACGCTGCCGCACGGCCAGGTCCCGCTCTTGCGCCGCAAGGTCGGCGTCGTCTTCCAAGATTTCAAACTGCTTCGCGGTAAGACCGTCTGGGAGAACGTCGCCTATGCGCTGCAAGTGACCGGCGCGAGCTCGCGCGACGTCATGCGCCGCGTGCCGCGCGCGCTCGAGCTCGTCGGCGTCGCGCACAAGAGCAGGATGTTCCCGCACGAGTTGTCAGGCGGCGAACAGCAACGCACCGCGATCGCGCGCTCGCTGGTGAACAACCCGCTCATCATGCTGTGCGACGAGCCGACCGGCAACCTCGATCCGGAGACGTCCGCCGAGATCATGGCGCTGCTCGCGCGCATCAACGCCAAGGGCACGACCGTCATCGTCGCGACGCACAACCAGGCGAGCGTCGACCGCATGCGCCGGCGCGTGGTGCGCTTGGTCCACGGCCGCATCGCGCACGATGAGGAGCGAGGCCGGTATCACGTTGGACTGGGGTAGGACGCAGTTCTTCTGGGCCGAGGTCGCCCAGAACTTCACCCGCAATGCGGCGATGACGCTCACCTCGATCGGCACGGTCGCGATATCGGTCGTGGTGCTCGGCGTGTTCCTGTTCGGGCGCGCGTCATTCAACCTCCTCATGGCCAATGTCGTCAACCGCGTCGACGTGGCCGTCTACCTCAAAGACGAGACGTCGCCCGCCGAGATCGACACCATGATGCGCCAGCTGCGCGCCGATCCGCGCGTCGACAACGTGCGCTTCGTCAGCAAGCAAGAGGCGCTCGAGACGCTGCGCAAGCGGCTGGCCGGCCAGGTCAACCTCGGGTTGATCAACGTCAATCCGCTGCCCAATTCGTTCATCGTGCACACCGCCGATCCGGCGGACGCGCCCGCGGTGGCGACGGAGCTGCAAGCCAAGCCGACCGTCGCGTTTGTCAATTACGGCAGCAAGGTGACCGAGCGGCTGCTGGGATTGCGCCGCGTGCTCGGTCTCATCGGCTTGGGTGTGATCGCGCTGCTGTTCGTCGCCACCGCGCTTATCATCTATAACACGATCCGGCTTACGGTCTTCGCGCGGCAGCGCGAGATCACGATCATGCAGCTCGTCGGCGCCACGAATTGGACGATCCGCTGGCCGTTCGTGTTCGAAGGCCTGCTTACCGGACTGGCCGGCGGGCTGCTCGGGCTGCTGGTGCTGTGGCCTGCATACCAGACCCTCGCCCCCAAGCTCGCGCTCGACTTGCCCTTCTTGCCCTTGAACCTCGCGGCCGTGCCGGTGGGGAATCTGGCGCTCGAACTGCTGCTCGTCGGCGCGTTCGTCGGCATGCTGGCCAGCTGGCTCTCGGTGAGCCGGTACCTGCGCCCGGCTTGATGCGCGCCACGCTGCGGGCGGCGGCGATTCTGATCGCGATTGCCGGCGCGGGCGCGGCGCAGTCGCCCGCGATGGCGCGAGTCGCGCATCCGACGCCGACACCCGTCCCGATCAATCTCAAGATCAAACAGAGCCAGCAGAAGATCGAGCAGACCAAGCAGCAGCTGGAACAGGCGCGCGGCCAGCTGCACCAAGCGCACTTCAAGGTGCAGAACATCTCCACCCAGCTGCACGAGACCAACGACGCGATCTTTCGCGTTACGGGCGAGATCGGCGATCTCTCGTCGGCGATCGACGTGACCGAGCGCCGCCTCGCGGTGCGCCGCATGCAGCTGGCCGACATCCAAGCCAGCCTCAAGCGTCACACGGACGCGCTCGACCGGCGCATGGTCGACATCTACGAACAGGGCTCGACCTCGTACCTTGACGTGCTGCTCGACGCCACCTCGTTCGAGGACTTCGTCGAGCGGCTCGACTTCTTGCGCTTCATCGTTCGTTCCGATACCGAGCTGATCGCGCGCGTCAACACGGAGCAGCATCGCTATCAGACGATCGTCGCCGATCTGGAAAGCACGCAAGCCGACTTGAATGCGCAGCGCGACGACCGCGAGCGCAAGCGCGGGCAGCTCTCAAGCTTGGCGGATCGCCGCCGCGAGCTGCTCTACGCCGCGACGCTCCAGCAAAACGTCATCCAACAGCACGTGCAACAGCTCGAAGATCTCACCGCGGCCCAAGAGGCCGAGCTTCAGCAGCTGATCGTCGAACGCCAGCGCGAAGAGGCGGCCGCTGCGGCGCGCGCGCGGCTCGCCGCGCAGCAGGCACGACGCGCGGCGGCTATCGCCGCCGGGCAAACGCCGCCGAACGAGCCGATCGGCTCAGGTCGATTCATCTGGCCGGCGCAAGGGCCGGTCGTCTCGCCGTTCGGCATGCGCTGGCACCCGATCTTGGGTGGTTACCGCATGCATACCGGCATCGACATCGGCGCCCCCTACGGCGCGCCGATCGTCGCGTCGGACGACGGCGTCGTGCTCTTCGTCGGTTGGTACGGCGGCTACGGCAATACCGTCATCATCGATCACGGCGGCGGCTTGTCGACGCTGTATGCGCACTGTTCGGCGATCCTGGTGTCGCAGGGGCTCTACGTCGCGCGCGGTCAAGCGATCGCGCGGGTCGGCGCCACCGGATACGCGACCGGTCCGCATCTGCACTTCGAGATCCGCGTCAACGGCGTGCCCGTCAATCCCATGACGCGCCTGTAGCGGCCGGATTTATCCGGCCGTTTCTGAATTCTCATCGCCTTCTATGCAACTTTCCGCAGGGAAAAACGTCGTATATAGGATATGAGAGTGTCTCGTCACATGGTCTGGCGGCTGTCCCGCAGGCCGCTCTCCGAAAGGACCCCTTAGCCTCGTGCCTGCCTATCGCCGCGCCATCGCCGTCGTGCTGGCCATCGTGGCCGCCGCCGGCCTCACGCTTGCGTACGAGCGTGCCCACCTCAAGCGGACCAACGCGCTCGATCCGCGGGTCCTGGCGTTCCATGTCGGCGATGCTCGCGGCGATTTTTCGGTCGGGGGCCAGCTCGCAAGCGCGGATGACCGCGGCAAAGACCTGAGCATCCTCGATATCTCCATGGAGAAGGTCCACGAGCACTTCTACAAGCCGATCGACGATCAAGGGCTGCTCAAAGGCGAGCGCACCGGCCTTGTGAAGTTCCTCGAACAAAAACATGTCAACGCGGTGATCGCGCTGCCGACCGCCGACAACGTGCTCGCAGACGACACGGCGGCCGCCAACAAGATGCTCACCGATGCGATGGATTCGTATTCGAGCGCAGCCAGCGTGGATGACATGACGTTTGCGGCGGTTTCGGGCATGCTCGATTCGCTGAACGATCCGTACACCGTGTTCTTAAGCCCGCGCGAGATCCAAAGCTTGAACGAGCTGATCCGCGGCGGCGACTTCGGCGGTATCGGCATCTATATCGGCAAGGATCCCAAGACCAAGGACATCGAGGTCCTCAACCCGATCGAGGGCACGCCGGCATCGCACGCCGGGCTCAAACCGTTCGACACCATCATCAGCGTGGACGGCCACCTGACCAAGCCGATGGACCTTGATTCGGTGATGAACCTGATCCGCGGCAAGGTCGGTACCGCGGTGAAGCTGCTGGTCGCGCGCAAAGGCGCTCCCGACAAGACCTACGTCGTGGTGCGCGAGCAGATCCACGTGCCGTCGGTCTCGTACCGCATGATCGGCAAGGACGTCGGCTACATCCAGCTCTACGATTTCGGCGATACCTCGGAGCAAGAGGTCACGGCAGCGTTGAACGCCGTGTTCAAGCAAGGCGCCAAAGCCATCGTCTTCGACCTGCGCAACAACGGCGGCGGCTTGCTCGACGCAGCCGTCCAGGTCTCGTCTAAGTTCATCGCTGACGGCCCCATCGTCTCGACGATCGACCGCGCCGGCCAAGTGGAGACCGAAGACGCATACCAGGACGCGGTGCCCCCGCACCCGCTGGTCGTGCTCGTCAATCAGTACACCGCCAGCGCGTCGGAGATCACCGCCGGTGCGATCCAGGACGCCCGCGTCGGCGTGCTGCTCGGCGTGCGCACCTACGGCAAGGGCGTCGTGCAGACGATCTATGATCTGCCCGGTTCCAGCGCGGTCAAGATCACGACCGCGCGCTACGTCACGCCCAACGGCCGCGACATCAACAAGCGCGGCATCGACCCGAACATCACCGTGCCGATGGACCCGAAGATCGTCGGACTCGATTCCAAGGACGTGCAGCTCAAAGCCGCGCTCGAGTATGTGCACAAACAGATCGCTCTGAGCGCGAAGAATCCATAGGATGAAGATGACACAGATGCACCCGACCCACCGGCTCACGATGTTTGCGGCCGCCGCCCTCGCCGGCGTGCTGCTGCTGGGCAGCGGCCCGAGCGCCACGCTTGCCGCCGCGACCGGCGGCGACGACCTCAATCGCTCGATGCTCGATTATAGCTTCCTGCGCGCCGGCGCCGAGTTCTTCAAGGCGGTCGACGACCAGACGCTGCTCGACGGTGCGGTCGCCGGCATCAAGAAGACGGTCAAGAGCAAGGGCGGCGACGCGAGCAAGTTGCCGGCGTTGCACACCCTCGGCAGCAAGAGCGCCGACATCTCGGAGCTCAACCAGGAGCTTCAGACGGCCGACCGCGACTACGGCAAGACCGTCGGCGAGAAGGACATCGCCTACGGCGCGATCGCGGGCATCCTCGATTCGCTGCACGACCATTGGACCGTGTTCATGACGCCGGACGAATACAAGTCGCTCAACCAGAACCTCGAAGGCAGCGGCTTCCCCGGCATCGGCATCGTCATCGACACGGACCCGGACACGAAATCGCTGCTGGTCACGCAAGTGATCTCCGGCGGACCGGCGGACAAGGCCGGACTGATGCCGGGCGACATCGTGCTCACCATCGACGGCAAGCCGACGACAGGGCTTTCGGTCGGCGATGACAGCAAACTGATCCGCGGCAAGCCGGGCACCTCGGTGGAGTTGGTGGTGCAGCGCAAGGGTCAAACCGCGAATCTCACCATGGACATCACGCGCGAGTTCATCCACGAACCGAGCGTACTGGCGCGCATGCTCGAGAACAACGTCGGCTACGTGCGCTTGCTCGTTTTCGGCGCGACCACCGGCGAAGAGCTGACGCGCGCGCTCGATGACTTCCAAAAGGCCGGCGTCAAAGGCTACGTCCTCGACTTGCGCTACAATGGCGGCGGCTACCTCAACGCCGCGGTCGACGTCGCATCGAAGTTCATCCCCGACGGCCCGATCGTCTCGATCGACGGACGGCAAAAGCCGTTCACGACCATCAACGCCGAAGCGACGGCCGTCCAAGCGCATCCGCTCGTGGTCCTGGTCAACGGCTACACGGCAAGCGCATCGGAGATCGCCGCGGGGGCCGTGCAAGACGACGGCGCGGGCGTGCTGATCGGCACCAAGACCTACGGCAAGGGCGAAGTGCAGACGATCTATCCGTTGCCGGATGGCAGCGCCATCAAGATCACGACGGCGCGCTATCTGACGCCGTCGGGCAAAGACATCAACACGATCGGCATCAAACCCGACATCGAGGTCGCCGACGTCAAGCCGGCCGACATCGGAAATGTGCTCAACGACGCGCAACTGCAGCGCGCGCTGTCGTTCATCCGCGATCAGATCGCGGCCGGCAACAACCCGCCCGCTGCTCCCGGCACGACGGCCGGCGGAGACCCTGGCAAGACCGGCCAGTGATGTAGCGGTCGAATTTATTCGACCGTGAAGGCGGGCCGGTCCGCACCGGTCGAACCCATTCGACCGTGAACGACGCCGTCTGGACCCCGACGCCCGAATTCGTCAATAATGCCAACCTCACGCGCTTCATGAAGCGCGTGGGTTGCGCGACGCTCGAAGAGCTGTGGGCGTACGCGCGCACGGACATCTCGCGCTTCTATCACGAGCTGGTCTCCGAGCTGGACCTCGCCTGGTTCTCGCGCTACACCCAAACCCTCGACATCTCGCGGGGCAAGCCGTTCGCGCGCTGGTTCGTGGGCGGACGATACAATGCGTCGTTCAACTGCCTCGACCGTTGGGTGCGTGCGGGGCGAGGCAACGAGCTCGCGCTGGCGTGGGAGGGCGAGGACGGCGCCGTGCGCCGCTTCACGTTCGACGAGCTGCTCGCGCAGGTGTGCCGGCTCGCCGGCGCGCTGCGTCGCATGGGTGTGGTGCGCGGCGATACCGTCGGCATCTTCATGCCGTTGTTGCCCGAGACCGCCATCGCGCTGCTCGCGATCGGGCGCATCGGCGCTATTGCCGTTCCGGCGTTTTCCGGGTATGGGGCTCAGGCGCTCGCCACGCGGCTCGCGGACGCGCAAGCCAAAGTGCTGCTCACAGCCGACGGAGTTTCGCGCCGCGGCAAACCCGTGGACATGAAAGCTGTGGCGGACGCTGCGCTCGCCGAAGTTCCGAGCGTGAAGCGCGTCTTGGTGTTCGCCCGCACCGGCGCGAAGGTCGGGTGGACGAAGGGCCGCGATCTCGATTGGGCCGACACGGTCGCCGCCGAGACGCCGTTCATCGAAGCCGAGCACACCGCTTCGGACGACCCGTACTTGCTGCTCTACACGTCCGGCTCCACGGGCAGGCCGAAGGGCGCCGTGCACGGCCATGCGGGATTCCCGGTCAAGGTCCAGATCGATCAATACCTGTGCTTCGACGTGAAGGTCGGCGACCGCATGCTATGGTTCACCGACATGGGTTGGATGATGGGCCCGTTCTTGGTGCTCGGGGCGCTCGGGTTGGGCGCGAGCATCATGCTGTACGAGGGCACGCCCGACTATCCGGCGCCGGATCGGTTGTGGGAGGTTGTGGCACGCCATCGCGTCACGCATCTGGGGATCGCGCCGACGGCGATCCGTTCTTTGATGTCGCACGGCGACGAGTGGCCGCGCAAGCACGATATGTCGTCGCTGCGGATCTTGGCATCATCTGGCGAAGCGTGGAATCCGCAGCCTTATCGATGGTTCTCCGAGCACGTCGGCGGCGGTCGCCTACCCATCATCAACTATTCGGGCGGCACCGAGATCAGCGGGGGAATCCTCGGCTGCTACCCAGTGCGCGCACTTGTGCCGTGCGCGTTTCACGGTCCGGTGTTCGGAATGGACGCCGATGTCGTGGATGCCGAGGGCCGATCGCTCGTCAGTGCGCCATCCGAGGTCGGCGAACTGGTCATCCGTCAGCCATGGCCCGGGATGACGCAAGGCTTTTGGCGCGACGATGAGCGCTACCTGAAGACGTACTGGTCGCGCTTCCCGGACGTATGGGTGCACGGCGATTGGGCAAGCGTGGATGCCGACGGTTTTTGGTACATCCACGGCCGCTCGGATGACACGATCAACGTAGCGGGCAAGCGCGTCGGGCCGGCTGAGTACGAGAGCGCGATCGTGGCGCACAAAGGTGTACGGGAAGTGGCAGCAGTCTCCGTGCCGGACGAGCTGAAGGGCGAGACGGTCGTGTGCCTGGTCGTGCTGCGGCCGAACATCACCGAAAGCGAGGGGCTGCGCGCCGAGCTCAACGGACGCGTGGTCGAGGATCTCGGCAAAGCGCTTGCGCCCAAGGCGGTGAAGTTCGTCGACGACTTGCCGCACACGCGCAACGGCAAGATGATGCGCCGCGTGGCGCGCGCCCGCTATCTCAAGCTCGGTGATCTGGGCGACTTATCGGCGCTCGAGAACCCCGCCTCGCTCGATGCCATCGACCGCGCCTTCTAGACATCGCAAATCGTTTACGAATCGGAAAATAGCGGCACACGTGTGAGAAATATCATGATCTCACGTGGAAATCGTATATCATCCGCACGCGCGCAAGCGCATGGGCCAACGCGAGGTATCCGAGGCCGAGGTCCTCGAAGCCCTGAGATTTCCTGACGTGGAGTTGCCAGCCCGGGAAGGGCGCCGCAACAGGTACAAGGTCATCGGTACCCGCAGGATACGCGTCACGTTCTGGCACAAATCACCGGACATCTATTACGTGCGGACGGTAACCGCAACCGAGGTGGTCCCATGACACAAACGCTCAAGGCGATTGAATGGAGCGGCGTCGTCGGTGATCCGATGTACTTCCGATTCTCGGATTCGCTCGTGGCGGCGACTCAAGAGTTCGCGGCCGGTGAAGTCAACATAGACGTTGACAGCGACGGCAAGGTCGTCGGAGCAGAGCTGCTCTCAGGCGACGCACACGACTTCGCCGTCTTCCTGAAGATCGCAGAGGCCCGCGGTCTCGATCTAAGCGGAGTGCACCTCGCACCTCAGCTGGCCACGCACGCTTAACATCACACCTTGACTGAGAACCTCATGCGCAAGCGCTGGGCGGCTTCGACCATGCGGGTCAGCGCCGGCACCACCTCTTCCCAGCGCCGGGTCTTCAAGCCGCAGTCCGGATTGACCCAGAGCTGATCGGCGGGCACGACGGCTGCCGCCTTCTCGAGCAGCGACGTCATCTCGTCGGCGCTGGGCACGCGCGGTGAGTGGATGTCGTACACGCCGGGGCCGATCTCGTTCGGGTACTTGAAATCGCGGAACGCCTCGAGGATCTCCATGTCGGAACGCGACGACTCGATGGTGATCACGTCGGCATCCATCGCGGCGATGGAGTCGATGATGTCGTTGAACTCCGAGTAGCACATGTGCGTGTGGATCTGCGTCTCGTCGCGCACGCCGGCCGACGCCACACGGAACGCCTTGACAGCCCAGCGCAGATATGCGGCCCACTGCGCGCGCTTGAGCGGCAATCCTTCGCGAATAGCCGGCTCGTCGATCTGGATGACCTTGATGCCTGCGCGCTCGAGGTCGACGACCTCGTCGCGGATCGCCAGGGCGATCTGCAGCGCGGTGTCGGAGCGCGGCTGGTCGTCGCGCACGAACGACCACTGCAAGATCGTGACCGGACCCGTCAGCATGCCCTTCATCGGTTTGACCGTCAACGATTGGGCGTACGAGCTCCAGGCCACGGTCATCGGATGCGGCCGCGAGACGTCGCCGAAGATGATCGGCGGTTTGACGTAGCGCGAGCCGTAGCTCTGCACCCAGCCGTGTTGCGTGAATGCGAAGCCGTTGAGCTGCTCGCCGAAATACTCGACCATATCGTTGCGCTCGGCCTCACCGTGCACGAGCACGTCGAGTCCGATATTCTCTTGTTCGCTCACCGCGTGCGCGATCTCGGAATTGATCCGGCGGTCGTATTCGGCCGCGTCGATCTCGCCTTTCTTGAACTTCGCGCGCGCCTCGCGGATGGCGCTGGTCTGCGGGAAGCTGCCGATGGTCGTCGTCGGGAACATCGGCAGGTCCAGCCGCGCTCGTTGCGCGAGCCGCCGTGTCGGAAATGCCGACGCGCGGCGCGTATCGCGGTCTCCCAGCGCGGCTTCGCGGCGCTCGACGGCGGGATCGTGGATGCGCGCGGAGGTCGCCCGGCTCTGGCGCGCGCCGCGAGCTCCCGTAAAGATCTCTGCGACCTCTGCGGCCTGCGGGCCGAGCGCCCGTTTGAGCGCCACCACTTCACCCAGCTTCTGCGCTGAGAAGGCCAGCCAAGACTTGAGCTCGGCGTCGAGCTTGGTCTCCTGATCGAGGTCGATCGGCGTGTGCAAGAGGCTGCATGATGGGGCTACCCAGAGCCGGTCGCCCATATCCGCCAGCGGCTGGACCAGCTTGAGCGCGGCGTCGAGATCCGCGCGCCACACGTTGCGGCCGTCGATGACGCCAAGGGACAGCGTCTTGTCCTTGGGATATGCTTTGGCGAACGCCGCGAGCTGCTTTGGCGCGCGCACAAGGTCGAGGTGCAAGCCGCCGACCGGCAGATCGAGCAGCTCGGCCGCCACATCGTCGACCGCGTCGAAATATGTCGTGAGCAGCAGATTGGGCGCGCCTTCGGCGACGAGCGTCGCATAGGCGTGGCGCACGGCCTTCAACCACTCCGGCCGGAGATCGAGCGCAAGCGCCGGCTCGTCCATCTGAACCCATGTGACGCCGAGGCGCTTGAGCTGCCCGAGCACCTGTGCGTAGACGGGGATCATCTGATCGATGAGTTCGAGCGGCGCAAGATGTGCGGCCCCTGGAGCGGTCGAGTTTACTCGATCGTTCTCCGCGCGCCATTTCCCTAGCCGCCAGAATGTGAAGGGCCCCACGAGCACCGGCTTGGCGACGATGCCGAGCGCGAGCGCCTCTTTTGTCTCATCGATGAGCTTCGTGCTCGAGAGCGCAAACGCAGAGCGCGGCGTGAATTCGGGAACGATATAATGATAGTTGGTGTCGAACCACTTGGTCATCTCCATCGCGGGTTGGGTGTTCGTGCCGCGCGCCATCGCGAAGTAGGTGGCGAGGTCGACATCGCCACCGTGCCAGCCGTAGCGCTCGGGTACCGCGCCCAACATCGCCGCCGTGTCCAGCATATGGTCGTACAGCGAGAAGTCGCCGGCGGGGATCAGGTCGAGACCCGCGTCGCGCTGCAGCTCCCAGTGCCGCTTGCGCAGCAGCCACGCGGTCTCCGCCAGCGCGGTGGCATCGGCTTGGCCCGACCAGAAATGCTCGAGCGCCCGTTTGAGCTCCCGCTTGTGGCCGATGCGGGGAAAACCTAAGTTATGGGCGATCGCCATTGATCACGACCCCTTGTAGTAGCGCGTTCTCTTGAACGCGCTCAGCCAAAAAGTTGCTACTTGCCCAGCAATGCTCGCGAGATCACGATACGCTGGATCTGCTGCGTGCCTTCGTAGATCTGCGTGATCTTGGCATCGCGCATCATGCGCTCGACCGGGTATTCGGTCATATAGCCGTAGCCGCCGAGCAACTGAACGGCGTCGGTCGTCACACTCATCGCGACATCGCCGCACTTGAGCTTGCACAGCGCGCCCCAGTGGGTGACGTCAGGCGCGCCTTCGTCGCACTTGCGCGCGGCTTCGTACAGCAGCAAGCGCGCGGCTTGCGTCTCGAGCTCCATGTCGGCCACCATCCACTGCAGGCCTTGCTGCTTGGACAGCGGTTTCCCGAACGCGACGCGTTCCTTCAAGTACTTGGCGGCGAAATCAAGCGCGCCTTGCGCCAGACCCAGCGCCTGCGCCGCGACGCCCGGCCGGGACTTGTCGAGCGTCTTCATCGCGATGCCGAAGCCTTGGCCCTCTTCGCCGAGCAGCCGATCGGCGGGGATGCGGCAGTTCTCCAAGACCACCTCATTGGTCGGTGAGCCGCGGATGCCCATCTTGTGCTCGACCTTGCCGAGCTTGAAGCCGGGATCGTCGGTGTGGCAGATGAACGCAGAAGCGCCTTTGGGACCGAGCTCCTTGTTCGTCATCGCGAAATAGATGCAGATGTCCGCCACTGCGACGTTGGTGATGAACACCTTCGTGCCGTTGAGCACGTAATGGTCGCCGTCGCGCACCGCGGTGGAGCGCATGTTGGCCGCATCCGAGCCCGAAGTCGGCTCGGTCAGCGCGTACGACGTCATCCACTCGCCGGTGGCCAGCTTGGGAAGGTATTTCTTCTTCTGAGCGTCATTGCCGGCGATCATGATCGGCAGCGCGCCCAGCTCCTGCACGGCGACGATCAGCCCCGACGAAGCGCAGGCCTTGGAGATCTCTTCCACGACCTTCACATAGGTGAGGAAACTGCCCAAACCGCCGTATTCCTCGGGCAATGCGACGCCGAGCAGGTCGTTCTTGGCGAACAGATCGCGCAGATCTTTGGGATATTCGCCTTTGGCGTCGATCTCGGCGGCGCGCGGCTCGACCTTCTCTTTGACGAGCTTGCGCACGGTGTCGAGGATCATCTGCTCGGCTTCGAGCATTTCGGCGCTGCGTTCGGGTGCCAGCATGGGTGCGTGAGCCTCCGGTGAAAGCGGGTCAGGTCAAGTTCTGGGCCGCGTGAAGGTCGCCTTCCGCGCGGCGCAAAACCGCGTGGTGTGGACGACGAACGTCGCAAGAAGCTGGCGCGCTTCCTCGTTCGAGCCGTGCCGATCGCGCTTGTCGCCGGCATCCTCGGATTCTGGCCGCTCCCGTATTACGTGATCGGCCCGTGGGCGGCGGAAGACCTCAACCGCGTGGTGCACGTCGCCGGCGCAAGCCCGCCGCCGGGCACGATGTACGACACGACCATCATCCCATTGCCAGGGCGTCCGGCGACGGTGATCGCCGCGAAGCTCTTGCCCGGCGTCGAGGTGGTTCCGCGTGCGCTGCTGGCGCCGCCCACCATGAGCGATTTCGACGTCATCCGTTCCAGCTACGTGTCGCAAGAAGAAGGCAAGCACAGCGCGGAGATCGTCGCGGCGCGCGCGGCCGGCCTGCCCTTCGAATTCAAACACGTCTTCACGGTGGGCGCGCTCTCGCCACAGCGACATGAGCCTCAGTGCTTCAAACCGGGAGATCAACTCGTAAGCGTGGATGGCGAGCCGATCGATGCGGCCGGCACGCTCGCGCTCGCGGCGCAGGCGAAACCGCTGGGATCGCCCTTTGATATCCACGTCGTGCGCGGCGGCAAAGCGCTCCGGTTGCGGTGCACGACGGCGCCGATCGACGGCCGCGCGCGATTCGGCATCAGGCTGGGCGAATTCGAGAAGATCGGCCAGCTCCCGATCGGCGTGACCTATACGCTGCCGTGGTATCAAAGCGGCGGGTCGAGCGGTCTCATGTTCGCGCTGCAGATCTATCGCACGCTCACGCATGCGGATCTCACGCACGGCGAAGGCGTCGCCGGCACCGGCGTGATCGACGACGACGGCAACGTGTTGCCGATCGTCGGCGCGCGGCAGAAGATCATCGCCGCCAAACGCAAAGGCGCGACGATTTTCCTCGTGCCGATGCAGAACTACGACGATATCCGTGATACGCCCGGCGTCCGCGTCATCCCGGTCAGCAATTTCAACGAGGCCGTGAACTGGCTGTCATGGCGGCTGCGCAGCTGTCCGAACGCGGCCGTCGACATCGCGTCGCTGACCGGCATTCGTTTCGCAGACCTGCCGATCGGGGACGCCGAGCTCAACGGCACCAAGCTACCGGCCGGCATACTGCGGTTGGACTACGGTCACGCCGCATGCAATCTCATCCGCTTCTGGTATTTCTGGAACGATCGTACGCATCCGCTGCGCGTGCATTTCCGCAAGAGCTCGATCCGCGATGCCGAGCTGCAGATGGTGCACGGTACGCCGCAGATCATGGTGACTGACGAGCACGGACACACGTACGCCAAGATGCTGGCACGTGCGCCCGACGCCTTGGTCGGCTACTTCATCAGCACTCGTCCCGGCATCGCACTGTGGACGTCGCCGCACACCTACGACTACATCGGTTTCGGCGCACAGGGCATCACGCTCTGGCACGCGCAGCCGACGCAATGAGTCTCTTTAATAGCCGGCCACCGTGACGATCGCGTCCGAAAACGCTTGCGGCGCCTCCTGCGGCACGTCGTGACCGATGCCGTTGAGGATCTGGTGCGAGTACTTGCCGGTGAACTTGCTCCGGTACGCGGTGCCAGGAGCATTCGCGCCATCGAAATCGCTCGCGATCGTGATCGTGGGTTGAGTGATGGGTGGACCAGCGTACAATGTGTTCTCGTAGCTCTCGTATTTCGGATCGCCCGGCGCGAGGCCGATCCGCCAGCGGTAATTGTGGATCACCATCGCGACATGATCGGGATTCTTGAACGACGCTGCTGTGTTGTCATAGGTCGCATCGGTGAACTGCCATTTCGGCGACTGGAGCGACCAGACGAGCTTGTTGAAATCGTAGGTGTACTGCGTATAGCCGAGCACGCCGCGTTGCGTCGAAAAATACCACTGATACCAAAAGGCATATTCGGCCCTCGGCGGTGCCGGCTGCTTGTTCGCTGGGACGTTGGCGATCAAGTAGCCGCTCACGAGCACGAGCGCCTTGACACGCTCGGGCCAAAGGATCGCGACGACGGCCGCCGTCCGCGATCCGATGTCGAACCCGCCGAGGATCGCCTGCTTGATGTTGAGGGCGTCCATCAGGTTGACGACGTCTTCGCCGCAGACCGATTGCTGCGCGGTGCGGAATGTGTCGGCCGAAAGGAATGTCGTCGAGCCGTAGCCGCGCTGGAACGGAACGATCACGCGATAGCCGGCCCGAGCCAGCAGCGGCGCGACATCGACGTAGGCGTGGATGTCGAACGGCCAGCCGTGCAGCAGGATCACCGGCTGACCGTTGGCCGGGCCGACGTCTGCGTAGCCGATGTTCAAAACGCCCGCGTTGACTTGCTTCATCGACGCGAACGACGTGTTCTTTGGAGCAGACGGCGTGAGGTGCAAGGTTTGATCCCCTCCGTCACCTGCCGAAGCTGCAGCGACAGCGCTGCCTGGCTGCGCGCTCGCGGGCTTGAGCATGCCGAGCTCGGCGGCAACGATCGTCATCGCAGCTGTGCCAAAGAATCCGCGGCGGTCGAGGTTGAAGTCCCCATCCATGGTGCGCCCCTTTCGGAACGTGGTGCCTTGCGAGTATCCACAGAAAGTCGCGTATTTCAGCGCTGGCATCGAAAACCTGTCGCGTTTTTCTCTTTTCACAATACGGAACACCTGCGACTCAATAAGTACTAGATATTTGCAATTTCTTTCAAGCGACTCGTGATGCGAACACGCGTGCCCTTGCGCGTCGGCGGATAGAGGCGTAGCATAATTCGACTGACCTTCATCGCGACCGCGAAAGGATTATAGCCGCCATGTTGAGCGTTCGAGAAGTGCGCGGCGCCGCCGCCGTACAGCCGGTCAAAGACGAAGCGCCGGCCAAGATCTACGTCGATCCGCCGCTGGCAGAATCTCTCAAGGGCGGCCGGGTCGTTATCCAATACTACGCAGAGAATGTGCACATCGTGCCGGTGTATGGCCCTGCCGCGCTCCAGGTTTCTCCGCGAATCGGTCACCTCCACGTCACCGTTGATGACGCTTCATGGCATTGGTTGGATGGGAGCAACGAGCCGATCGTCATCAATGGCTTTACGCCCGGCCCGCACAAAGTGAAGATCCAACTGGCGAATGCGATCCATGTGCCGCTGGACCAGGCCGTGGTCGAATTCATCGTCCCGTCGAACTGAACCGCATGGCGCACTTCAGCGGTAGAAGCGCTACGACGATCCGCCGATGACGGATGCTATTCGAGCTGGCGCTGGAGCAGCCGGATCTCCTCGAGCAGGCGCAGCACGACGTCCACGCCCGCGAGATTGATGCCCATGATGTCGGTCATGCGGCGGATGGTGTTGAGCCGGTCGACGTCGGCTTCTGAGTAGAAGCGCACCTCGTTCACGAGCAGCGGCCGCAGCAGCCCCGCGCGTTCGTACCTGATGAGCGTCTCGGGCGCGACTTCGAACTGCGCGACGACCGCGGTGATCGCGTAGAGCTCGGCGTTCACACCTGTCTCCATCAGCGTGCCTTGGCCATCTCTGCGAGCTGCTGCCAAAGCTCGCGTTCCTTCTCGGTGGGTTTGGCGGGCAGCTCCGCCATGAGCTTCACGTACAGATCACCGTTGCCGCCGGCGCCCAGCTTCGGCATTCCCTTGCCGGGGATGCGCAAGACGCGGCCGTTCTGCGAAAGGGCCGGAACCTTCATGTCGATCTTGCCGCCTATCGTGGGCACGGTCGTCTCGCCGCCGAGCACGAGGCTATAGACGCTGACCGGATGCTCCTCGTACAGATCGTCGCCGCGACGTTCGAAGATCGGGTCGTGCGCGATGTGCACGACCAAGTAGAGATCGCCGTTCGGCCCGCCGCCGAATCCGAGGCCGCCTTGCCCCGCGAGCCTGATGCGTTGTCCGTCGCGCACCCCGCGCGGAATGGTGACGTCGAGCGTCTTGGTGACGTTGATCGTGCCCGTGCCGCGGCATTCATGGCACAGCTTGCCGTTGAGCGTCCCCGTGCCGTTGCAGCGCGGACAGCGGGCTTGGGTTTGGACGGTGAGCTGACGCGCGCCGCCGCCGTACGCGTCGCGCAGGGTCAGCTCGATGCCGTACTCGGCATCGTTGCCGCGAATGCCGCGGCGCGAGGACGCGCGCGACGACGTGCGAGACGAAGAGCCGCCGCCGCGCGGGCTGAAGTCGCTGAAGAAGGTGCGGAAGAAGTCGGAGAAGTCGCCGCCCTCGCCCTCGGCGCCGATATCGTGGAATTCGTAATGCACGCCGTCGCCGCCGGGCTGATAGCCCTGGCCTGCGTACCCGTAGTCCTGCGCCTGCTGCTGCCAGTTCGGGCCGAGCGTGTCGTACCGCTTGCGCTTGTCGGGGTCGCTCAGGACCTCGTTGGCCTCGGAGATCTCCTTGAACTTCTCCTCGGACTCTTTTTTCTTGGTCGGGTTGACGTCCGGGTGCCACTTGCGGGCCAGCTTGCGATAGGCCGCTTTGATCTCTTTGGTCGTGGCGGTCTTGGGAACCCCGAGGATCTCGTAATAGTCTTTGTATTGTAGCGGCATGAATAGACGGTCCCGGGCTCGAGAGCCCGGGACTACATGTCTCTCTTGGCGACGACGACTTGTGCCGGGCGCAGGACCTCGTCGCCGATATAATAGCCTTTCGCAGCCTCGGCCACCACGGTGTTGTCCGCGACGCCGTCCGCGGCGGGCTGCGTCGCGACGGCCTCGGCCACCGCAGGATCAAACGGCTTGCCGATCACGTCGATCGGGCGGACCTTTTCGGCCGCCAGCGCCGACAGCATCTGCTTAGAGGTCTGCACCACGCCGTCGACGATCTTGTCTGCCGGCGTTCCGGCGGCGCGGTACTCTTCCGCGCGCGCCAGGTTGTCCAACACGGGCAAGATCCGTTTGAGCAGATCGCGCCGTCCGCGTTCGGACAGGTCCCGGATGTCGCGCTCGGCGCGTTTGCGGTAGTTATCGAAATCGGCCAGCGCGCGCATGTAGAGGCTGCGTAGCTCCTCTATTTGCGCACGCGCTTGTTCGAGTTGATCGGAAAGCGAGCTTTGCGCCCGCGCCTCGCCGTCCGCGCGCCCGTCGGCCGCGGCCGGATCGACGCCCGGCAGCGGCCCGCTCGAGAGCGAATCGAACTCGTCGGTCGGGTTGAGCTCAGGCATGCGTCGCTCTTAGTGCTCCTTGAACTCGGCGTCGATGACGTCGCCTTGCGCGCTATCTGGCGCGCCGGCGGATGCACCGGCCGTCGGCCCCGCGTCCGGACCAGGACCGCTCGAACCGTTGCCGGTCGGGCCCGCCCCGTCGCCACCAGGTGCCTGGGCCGTCTTCTGATAGATGGCCTGGCCGAGCTTCATCGAGGCGGCTTCGAGCTGTTCGGTCGCGCGCTTGAGATCGTCGGACGAGCCCGACTTGAGCAGCGAGCGCACGTTGTCGAGGGCCTTTTGGACGTCGGCCTTGTCGGAGTCGGAGGCTTTGTCGCCGACCTCTTTGAGCATCTTCTCCGTCGCATAGGCGAGGTTGTCCGCGCGGTTGCGCGTCTCGACCTCTTCCTTCTTGCGCTTGTCCTCTTCGGCGTGCGCCGTGGCGTCGCGCACCATGCGATCGACGTCGTCCTTGCTCAGGTTGCTCGACGCGGTGATGGTGATGCGCTGTTCCTTGCCCGTGCCGAGATCCTTCGCGTTGACGTGCGTGATGCCGTTGGCGTCGATGTCGAAGGTCACTTCGACCTGCGGCACGCCGCGCGGCGCCGGCGGGATACCCTCGAGCCGGAACTTGCCCATCGTCTTGTTGTCGCCCGCCATCTCGCGCTCGCCTTGGAGCACGTGGATGTCGACCGACGTCTGGCCGTCCTCGGCCGTGGTGAACGTCTGCGACTTGCGCGTCGGGATCGTCGTGTTGCGATCGATGAGCTTGGTCATCACGCCGCCGAGTGTCTCAAGACCCAGCGAGAGCGGGGTCACGTCGAGCAGCACGACGTCGCGGACCTCGCCCGACAGCACGCCCGCCTGGATGGCCGCGCCGATGGCGACGACCTCATCCGGATTGACGCCTTGGTGCGGATCCTTGTTGGTCAGCTCTTTGACCAGCTCTTGGATCTTGGGCATGCGCGTCGCGCCGCCCACCAGGATCACTTCGTTGAGCTGATCGACGGTCAGCTTGGCGTCGCGCAGCGCGTTCTCGAACGGCGCTTTCGTGCGCTCGGTGAGGTCAGACGTGAGCTGCTCGAACTTCGCGCGCGTGAGCGTGTAGTCGAGGTGCTTGGGACCGCTCTGGTCGGCCGTGACGAACGGCAGATTGATGCTCGTCTGCTGCAGCGTCGACAGCTCGACCTTCGCCTTCTCGGCGGCGTCGGTCAAGCGTTGCACGGCCTGCCGGTCGCCGGAAAGATCGATGCCCTGGTCCTTCTTGAACTCGGCGATGAGCCAGTCGACGATGCGCTTGTCATAGTCGTCGCCGCCCAGGTGCGTGTCGCCATTGGTGGATTTGACTTCGAACACGCCGTCGCCGACTTCCAAGACGGAGACGTCGAACGTGCCGCCGCCGAGGTCCCAGACCAAGATCGTCTCGTTGCCCTTCTTGTCCAGGCCATAGGCGAGCGCGGCCGCGGTCGGCTCGTTGATGATGCGCAGCACCTCAAGGCCCGCGATGCGCCCGGAGTCCTTGGTCGCCTGGCGTTGCGCGTCGTTGAAGTACGCGGGGACGGTGATGACGGCTTGGGTCACCTTCTCGCCGAGATACGTGCTCGCGTCGGTGGCCAGCTTTTGCAGGATCATCGCCGAGATCTCTTGCGGCGTGTACGCTTTGCCGTCGATGTCGGTCTTGTGATCGGTACCCATGTAGCGCTTGATCGAGGAGATCGTGCGCTCGGGGTTGGTGATCGCCTGGCGTTTGGCCAGCTGGCCGACGAGCCGCTCGCCGTTCTTGGTGAACGCGACCACGGACGGCGTCAGGTAGCTGCCTTCAGCATTGGGGATCACCGTGGGCTTCGAACCTTCCATGACGGCCACCACCGAGTTGGTGGTGCCGAGGTCGATGCCGACGACTTTAGCCATTGAGTTCCTCTTGCTTCCTTATGATGATGTGTTAGCTCTGCGGGAGCTGCTCGGGCATATCGGCCAGCGTGATGTCGAACGGCGTCAGCGAACCCTTGCGCCAGACCAGCAGCGAGACCTTATCGCCGGTCTTGAGCTTGGCCACCGCGTTGGCGACGTCCGACGGATCCTTCACCTTTTCGTGGTTGAGCTCGACGATCACATCGCCTTGCGCCAGACCGACCTTATCGGCCGGACTGCCGCTGACCACATTCGTGACCACGACGCCGCTTCCGCCGGTATAGCCGAGGTAGTTGCTGATGCGATCGTTCATCGAGGTCATCACGATGCCGATGTACGGGTGGCTGATCGTCTTGTGCGTCTCGAGCTGCGCCAAGATCGGCTGTGCCGTGTTGATCGGGATCGCGAAACCGATGTTCTGCGCGCGCGGATCGACGACGGCCGCGATACCGACGACTTGACCCGAGATCGTGACCAGCGGCCCGCCCGAGTTGCCGGGGTTGATGGGCGCCGTGGTCTGCAACAGGTCGCTGTACTTGATCGACGGGATGTTGAACGTGCCGTCGCCGCCCGCCGTGATGTCAGTGCGATGCAGCGCCGAGACGATGCCTAAGCTCACCGAGTTCTGGAACGATTCGGGCTCGCCGATCGCCAGCACGAACTGGCCTTGCTGCAGCGCGTTGGCGTCGCCCAGCGGCAGCGCCGGCGGCAGATTGGAGCCGGTGATTTTCAGCACCGCGAGATCGGAGCGGATATCCGAGCCGACCTTTTCGGCCTGCACTTTGCGGCCGTTGGCGAGCAGCACTTCGATCTTGTCCGCGCTGTACACGACGTGCGCGTTGGTGGCGACGTACGCGGTGTCACCGTCCTTGCGGATGATGAAGCCGCTGCCGGAGGCGTGCGCGATGAACGGCTCGCCCGGCGCGCCGCCGCCCTGCCCTTGGTCGCCGAAGAACTGGCTGAAGGGGTCGATCTGCTGGCCGTGCAGCGTCGAGCGGATCAGGACGACCGATGGTTCGGCGCGCTTGACCGCCTCGATGATGCGCTGCTCGAGATCGTCGGAATGCATGGGTGCCGCGTATGCGACGGTTGGAACGGGCTCGATCGCCGTCGTTTGATGGCGCGCGACGAGGCTCTGCCAGTTCGTCACAAGGGCGGCTCCGACGAGAACGCCGACCAGGCCGACGACCAGCGCGTTGCGTGTGGGGGAACTCATTTTACGTCGTTCTTACTCCTGAACCTAGCCCTGCGCTAGGCCGAAAATGCGAAAAAATGGCGGGTCACCGCGCCTGCGCATGGGACCGCCCATGCATTACTTTACCTAAAATTCCGATGGATGTTCCTGGGACGATTCTGGGGTTTTGAATGTCCCATATCGTGGTCCGAAAATCCTATGTTTGGGGCATTAGCACTATAGCATTGAGAGTGCTAACCGGTCAAGGAGACGTAGCGAACAGTCGCGCACCCGCATCGGTGAAACTATGAACGTAGTCGTTTTCGGCGCGTCAGGCAGGACGGGCCGGCTGGTGGTCGAGCTGGCGCTTGAGAAAGGCCACTCAGTGACCGCCTTTGTCCGGGAGCGCTTTCCGGAGGCTCCCGACCACCCCAAGTTGCGGGTAGTCGTCGGCGACGTGTTGGATGCCGGCGCAGTGGACGCCGCAGTCGCCGGTCAGGAGGCGGTGGTCTCTGCTGTCGGGCCAGGGCCGGGCCAGCGCGATCCCGTCTGCTCGGAATCCATCGCGCGCATCATAGACGCGATGAAGCGCCACGCAGTGCAGCGCTTGATCGTGATCACCGCCGCGACCGACATCGAAGGCGGCTTCCTCTTCGATAAGGTGGTCCGACCGTTATTTCTGCGCGAGGTCTACGAGGACAAAGAGCGCCAGGAGATGGCGATCTTCAAGAGCGGTCTCGACTGGACGATCGTGCGCCCGCCGATCATGCGCGACGGGCCGCGCACCGGCGCCTACCGGCTGGCGATCGGCGAGGCCCCGAAAGGCGGCTGGCGCGTGTCGCGCGCCGACGTGGCGGATTTCATCGTGCGCGAGCTGCCGCGTAAAGACTACGTGCACCAAGCCCTGGTGATCGCCTACTAAAGCGCCGTAGCGGTCGAATTTATTCGACCGTCGAGTTTACTCGACCGTCGCCAGCGTCCGGTTCGCGACCGCCTCGTCCTCGATCACCAAGCCGTCGCGCAGGCGGATGATGCGTTTCGCGTACCTGGCGATGTCCTCGTCATGCGTCACCATGATGATCGTGTGTCCCTCGTCGTTGAGCTGGGCGAAGAGCGCCATGATGCCCCCGGCGGTGACCGAATCGAGGTTGCCGGTCGGCTCGTCGGCGAGGACGAGCGCAGGGTTGTTGACGAGCGCGCGCGCGATCGCCACCCGTTGCTGCTGGCCGCCTGAGAGCTCGTTGGGCCGGTGATAGGCGCGATCGGCAAGACCGACCTTCTCGAGCACCTCCATCGCTTTAGCTTCGCGGTCTTTGTCGCCCACATAGAAGAGTGGTAACGCGACATTGCGCACCGCTGACGTGCGCGCGAGCAGATTGAAGCCCTGGAAGACGAAACCCAGTTTCTTCAAACGGACGGCGGCGAGCTCTTGATCGCTCTGTGCGGCGACGTCGACGCCGTCGAGACGGTACACGCCGGTCGTCGGCTTGTCCAGGCAGCCGATGAGGTTCATCAAGGTGGACTTGCCCGAGCCGGATGGACCCATGATGGCGACGTACTCGCCCGGCTCGATCGTGAACGAGACGCCGCGCAGCGCAGGAACCTCGATGTCGCCGATATGATAGATCTTTGAGACCTGCTCCATCAGCACGACCGGTTCACTCATAGCGCAGCGCCTCGATCGGGTTGAGGTACGATGCGCGCACAGCCGGGTACGTGCCGAAGAGCACGCCCACGCCGGCCGAGAACAGGATCGACACCGCGATGATAGGACCCCATGCGAACGACACGAGGTTCGGCGTGAGCTGCTTGACCCACACGTGGATGACGAGTTCGGCCAGGCCCACCCCGATGAGCATGCCGATCAGCCCTCCGATGAGGCACAACAGCAGCGCCTCGACGAAGAATTGCAAGATGATGTCGCCGCGCGTCGCGCCGATAGCCTTGCGGATGCCGATCTCGCGCGTGCGCTCGGTGACCGACACCAACATGATGTTCATGATGCCGACTCCGCCCACGATCAGCGAGATGCCCGCGACCACGCCGATGACGCCTGTGAGGATGCCGAACACCCGTTGGATGCCGTCGTTGAGCTGCTTGATGTCGCGCTCTTCGTACTGCGCGCGCTCACCGTGGATCCGCTTGAGCGCGGCGATCGCCTCGTCCGCCACGTGCGTGAGCTGCGAGCTGTCCGGGGCGACGATGGTGAGCCCGAAGACATAGGTGTAGCCGAGCTGCGGGATCAGCGTGTAGGGAATCGTCACGGTGATCAGCCCGGCCTGGCCAGTGCTGAGCAGCCCCCCTCCGACCGGCGGGGCTTGAACGCCGACCACCTCGAAATCGCTGCCGTTGAGGCGTATGAGCTGCCCGATCGCGCTGCCCTCGTCGCCCAGCAGCTCGTGACGGGCCTGCGCCGATAGGATCGCCACCCGGCGATGCGCGGAAAGATCCTGATCGTCGAAAAGGCGCCCTTCCGCAAGCGGTGTCGTGTCGGTCCCTTGGCCCGCGCCGGCCGTCACCACGCGGATCGTCTTGTCCTGATGGTTGACGCGCGTCTCCATCGGCAGCAGCATGACCGGCAGCACGTCCTTGGCGTCGGTCAGCTCGCGCTTCAAGCGCAGCGCGTCGTCGTAGCGGATCTGGGCCAGCAGCGGGTCGGGCTGCTGCTGCTTCGGGAAGACGATCGCTGACGCGAGCGAGTACGGCGACAGGATGTTGAGCACCGTCTTGGTGGTCGAGTCGCCCACCGCCAGGATCGCGATCACCGAGCCGACGCCGATGATGAGTCCGAGCATGGTGAGCAGCGAGCGCATCGGGTTGTGCCACAGCACGTCGAGCGCTTGACCGATGAACTCGGCGATCTTACTCATGGCGCAGGCATTCGATCGGCGAGAGGCCGGCCGCGCGCGCCGCGGGGTAGGTGCCGAAGAAGATACCGATGAGCACCGAGAAACCGACCGATGCCGTCAGGATCGGGAACCAGTTGATCGAGCCGGCGTGGCCTGCGAAGCCGCCCGCGATGTACGAGTTCGCCGCCAGCGCCACCGCGACGCCGACGAGGGTGCCGATGAGTCCGCCGATCAGCGTGATGGCGATCGCCTCAGCGAGGAACTGCCACATGATGTCGCGGCGCGAGGCGCCGATCGCCTTGCGGATACCGATCTCGCGCGTGCGCTCGATGACCGACACGAGCATGATGTTCATGACGCCGATGCCGCCGACGACCAATGCGATGAAGCCGATGGCCGAGATGCCGATCGCGACGTAGGCGATAACGCTGAGGAATATCGACGCCTGCTGCGAGAAATCTTGGCCTTCGAACGCGGCGCGCGAGCCGTGCACGCGTTTGAGGATGCCCACGACGTCATCGATGACGGCGCCCGAGGATTCCCCCGGTTTGGGGTAGACTTGAAGGTACGTGATCTGCGAGTTCGCCAGATGGTGGTATGCGGTGTACGGGATGTTGATCGTGTAGTCGCTGCCGGCCGCGCCGCTGAGGATGCCGGCGCTGATCGGCGCGTACACGCCGACGACCAAGAACCGTCGCTCCGCGACGCGCACGTATTTTCCGACCGCCGGTCCGTCGCCGAACAGCCGCTGTTTGGCCGGCATGAAGAGATCGGCCACCTGACGGGCGCCATCGATGTCGTCGCTGGTGAAGCGCCGCCCTTCCGCCATGGGCAGCTTGTCGACGATGTAGTCGGTGTCGGACTGCAGCTCGTAGGCGTCGTTGGTGTGGCCGGAGCGGATCGTGACGAACTCATCGTAGAACGGGAACACTTTGAGGCAGCGGGAGCAGGCATCTCGCACGATCGCGACGTCCTGCCATTGCAGCTGCACGGTCTTGAGACGGCGCGCGCCGGTATCGGGAAGAATGATGATGCCTTGATCGCCGAACATCCCCAAGGTCACACCCATCGCAGACGAGGCGCTTTGTCCGAGCGCGAAGATCGCGATGACCGCCGCGGTGCCGATGACGATGCCGATCATCGTGAGGATCGAGCGCGCGCGGTTGGCCCACAGCGTCTCGAACGCCGCACCGAAGAACTCCCAGAGCTTCACGAGCCCGGCGATGCGCTCGGCGACGGCGACGCGGCCGGCGTCGCCTTCACCTTGGCGCCATCCTTGAGCAGCTTGACGTTGGTCGTCGCGACGGCGTCGCCGCTCTTGAGCCCCTTGGTGATCACCACGTCCGTGTCGCTTGCAAGGCCCTTGCTGACCTCGACCTTGCCGGCTTTGCCGTCTTTCACGACGAACACGTAGTGCTTGCCGCCGTCGTCAAGGATCGCGGCCAGCGGGGCGACCAGCGCCCCGTCGGCCTTGCCGGTGATGATGTCGACATCGCACGACATGCCGGCGCGCAGGAACGCATAATCGCGATCCAGCGAAATCGTCGTCTCGACGTTCTTCGCGCTGTTGCCCGCTTGATTGACTTGCAGCACGACCGCCGCGATGTTCGTGACCGCGCCGGGCAGCGAGTGGCCCGGGAAATCTTCGCCGGTGACGATCGCGTGCTGGCCGACTTTCACGTTGATGATGTCCTGTTCGTCGACTTGCGCCTTGACGACCATCGGCCCCGCGCCGGCGATGGTGAAAAGCACTTCGCCGGGCGTGATCGCGTCGCCGACGGCGAGCGGCGCCGTCGAACCCGTGGTGGGCGCGCTGCCCAATTGCTGGATGACGCCGTCGAACGGAGCGCGCACCTCGGTGTCTGAGAGATTGGACGAGTGCAGAGCCAGCGTCGCCTGGGCCGACGCGACCTGAGCCTGCGCGCTGGCCAGCGAGATGCGGTCGGCCGAGATCTGCGAATCGAGCTGACCGCCGGTCTCGCGCAGCTGGACCTTGAGCAGATCGTACTGCCGCTGCGCCGCCTGCTGGTTGGCCACCGCCTCATCGTAGGCGGCCTTGTCCTTGTCGAGCTGCTGGCGCGGCAAGCCGTTGATCTTGTACAGCTCTTGGTCGGCGTCGTACGTCTCCTTCGCGGTCTGCAGGCTCAGCTTCGCCGAGGTCAGCGTTTGCTGAGCCTGGACCAACTGCGACGCGCCGGACAGACCGATCGATGAAGCGCCAAGGCCGCCCGAGATCTGCCCTTCGCTCTTGGCGTTGATGTCGGCTTCCAGCCTGGCTTGCGCGCCAGAGAGCGTGGCCTGCGCTTGGGCGACGGAAGCTTGATCGGCGGCGACCGTGCTGGCGATCTCCCGGTCGTCGAGCTTCATGAGCAGGTCGCCTTTGCGCACGCGTTGACCCTCGCGCACGCCGATCTGCTGGATATTGCCGGTCGAGGCGGCGGAGATGGTGGTCGTCTGCGGTCGCGAGAGCACGCCGTTCTCCGGTAGCTTCACCGTCAGCGTCGTCGGCTTCATCACGACCGTCGTGGTCTCGACGGCCTCGGGTCCGTGCCGTCCGGCGACTCCGATGCCGATGATCAGCAGCACCGCCGCCACGATGATGGCGATGCGCCAGCGCGTGTTGGCCCAGATCTTCTTCATACCGCCCCTGTCAGCGTGCCGGTCGCGAGCTTCAAGCGCACGATGCCGAGCACGTATTCCACTTGCGCCGTGAGCAGATCGCGCGCCGCCGTCAAGTATGACTGCTGCGCAGCGGCCACATCGGTCTGCGTCGCGAGGCCTACCTTGTATTGCACGGCAGAGATCAACGCTGCTTGGCGCGCGACTCCGACGTTGCTCGTGGCCAACGTCAGGTTCTGGCGCTCGACGAGTATCCGGCGCACGGCCTGGTCGACGTCGATGATCGCCTGCTGCTTGGCGCTGAGCAGGTTGGTGGTCTGCGCGTCGATCTGCCGGTGCGCGCTCGCGTGACCGGCATGGACGGTGCCGTAGTCGATCAACGGCAAGGTCCATTGCGAGACGATCGAGATCTCGTAGAAATGCGAACCGCCCGGTCCGCACGACGACGGCGGAAAACCTTCGCTGACGCATTGGTTGTAGAACTGCGCGTTGTTGGTGGGAGACACTTGGTTGCCCCACGCCCCGTTGAGCGCGAGATTCGGGCGATTGGGCGCGTCGACTTGGTAGTTCGCGATCACGGCGCTGGTGAGTTGCGCTTGCGCGACCGCGATCTCCGGGCGGTTCGCCAGCGCGACCTGGTCGAGCACTTTTTGGTCGAGATTCGGGAGAGGCGGCTCGGGCGGCGCCTGCGGCAGCGCGAACTGCTGGCCGATCGGCGCGTTGATGAGCTGGGCGAGATTCTCGCGCGCATCCTCTTCGTCCGCGCTGGCGGACGCGAGCTGCTCAAGCGCGGTGGTGTATGCGACTTGGGCCTTGAGCTCGTCCAGACCCGCGACCTTGCCGGCTTTGTAGTTGGCTTCGGCGATCTGGGTCAGCGCACGGTTGTAGTTGACGTTCTCGTCCGCGACCTCGGTGAGCTGGCGGTCCTGCACGAGTTTGTAGAACGAGGTTTCGGTGTCCGAGATCGACTGCTCGCGGGCCAGATAGAGCTGCTCGTTGGCTTGGTCGTACGCTTGTTTGTCAGCGCGCGCTTGGTAGATGTTCGTGAGGTTGATGCCGTTGAAGGTGCCGGTGACCGCCGCGGTGTTCTGCGAGAAGTTGGGCGCCGGCGCCACGCCGATCACCGCGTATTGGCCAAGGCCGGTGCTCTTGTCCATCTGATTCTGCAGCTCGCCGGCGACGGTCGGCAGCGTAAGGGCTCGCGCGGTAGCCAAGGTTGCGCCTGCCTCGGCGGCCGACGCGACGGCTTTGAGCACTGAGGAGTTGTGCGCCAAGCCGAAGTCGACGGCTTGCGCCAGCGTCATCGGCTGCGTCGGCGAGCCGGACGGCGCAGGTGCCGGCGCCGGCGCAGCGAGAGCTGGACCAGCCCACGCCGCGAGTGCGGCGGCAGCGAACAGCGCGCGTGCGGTCATTTCGCTGTGAGTGCCAACACACCGGCCCCGAGCAGCGCGATGACGGCGACCGTGATGATGGCGGGAACGCGACCCATCTTCATGACCTGCTCCAGCGCGATCACGGCGACGATGAAGAACCAGATGCTGACGACGTTGAACCCATACAAGAACCCCGCGAGCTTGGGCGAGCCGTGCACGAACATGGCGAGCGACGGCAGTCCGTACAGATCGGCGGATGAGTTGACGTTCTCCACGCCGCGCAGCATGACGATGACGCCCGCCACGATGGTGCCGAGGGCGGGGATGATGTACAGATTGACCGCTATGACCCAGGCGCTCTTGAAGCGCGCTTCACCGCCGCCCAGCGCAGCGCCGATCATATAGATCAGCGCACCGACCAGCCAGTAGATCCACGGTCCGATCACGGCGCCGACGACGCCGGACACGGAATAGACCGCCTCCGGGATCTTCGACATCGCTTCGCGCGCGGTCGCGGCTTTGTCGGCGCTCATCTGCGCGAGCTGCGCCTCCTGGGTGATGTGGATGAAGTGCAGCGTCGCCGGCATGACGATGATGGTGCCCAGCACCGTCAAGATGATGCCGATGACCGCAGCCCAACCCCATGTCGGCACCCGGGCCAGCGTGGCGAACGCTTCGCCCGGCGCGTACAGGACCTTCAGGTACGTCACGAAGCCATTGGCTTGCTCTGCAGGCGGTTGTGCGATCGTCTCCGGTGCGCTGCTCATTGCCCCTCCTTAGACATGTTCAAGGATGTTTGGTCAAACTGATGACGAGCGATTGCGAGGGCACGTCGATCTCGTCGACGACGCCCGTATTCGGATCGAACCAGACCGAATATGCGATCGGGGAAGCTATGGCGACCGCCACATCGGCCGCCGGCAGGCCCGACGGTTTGTTCTGCGGCGCCGGGTCGACCGTGATTGCGAAGATGCGCGAGGCAGTCGGCACCGCCACCGTGAGACTGTTCGCCTTGGTCGCTTGCAGCACGGCCGGCAGGGTGAGGAAGCTGAGCACAAGCGATTGGTCCTGCACGATCATCGCCTGCGTTCCAAAGATCATCTTGACGGGCACGCTCAAGCGCTCGCCATTCTGGATGAAATAACCGCTGCCGCCGGAGTACGCGAATTTGACCTCTTGCGTCTTGCCCGACGACATGGTCGAGCCGTCAAACGACAGCGGCGTCAGCGAGTCCGCGATGACGGTCAGGTCGGCGGTGAGCTGCACCGTGCCCACGGCGGTTTGATTGACCGTCTGGGTCTCGCGGATGCTGGTGACGCTGCCCGAGCGCCTCACCGTCACCGTGCTGGTGGCGATGACCGAGTCGCCCTGGCGCAGCGAATAATCGTAGGTGCCGTCTGGCGGAAGCGCCGCCTGCGCCGTCGCGGCGGCGGCCGCGATGGCCGCGAAGCCCGCGGCGGCAGAAACGAATATCCGAGTGCTCACGTGCGTCTCCCCTTCGGGCGTCGTCTTAGGCGCCGACATCCATAATTGCGTCATTTGTCCGCTCCGTGCCTGTCCTGGCGGAGCGATTTCGCCAACCGGACGCAGCACATCCCGCGGCGTGACCTAAACGTCGCGCTTGCCCGCTTCGGTGGAGCATTTGAGGGGGCGGCGCCGAGTCTTGACGACGCGCGGCAGGTGGGGGATGAGCAGGGCATGTTCATCGTCGCACTCGTGGCCGCGGGCGCGCTGGCTGCACAGCCGCCCGCTATCTATAGGAAGAAACCGCATCGTCCGCCGCCGCTGGCGGCGTTCTCGATCGGTCCATCCGTCGCGCAGGAGCGCGCCTTGCGGCGCCGAGTCATCCGGCTGGCGCGCATCAAGATGCTCGAACGGCGCCAAGCGATGCTCTTCGCGTTCCTCGCCAAGTCGCACACCGAAACGCCGTTGTTCGCCGACGCGTCAGCGGTGGACGTCGGCGGCGGGGTGCTCGTCGGGCCGACGACGGTGACGTTGGATTTCTTGGGCAGTCCGATCATCCGCGCGACCGTGCGCAACGCGTCGAAGGCGCAGGTGTCACGGGTGCTCACCGCGCGCCTGCGAACGAGCGATGGCGAGGTGCTACGGGTCAGCGTCGCACTTGAGCCGCTCGAACCAGGCGCGTCGCGCCGGATTGAACTGCTGAGCCCGTCACGCGGGAGACCGAGCTCGGTGACATGGAGCGCGACGCCTTAGGATACAAGTCGCGGCAAACGGGGCGCGCAGGCCCGTCACTGCAGGCCTCGCGCCGCTCGCGCCTTAACTCTGATAAGGCATGCAACATGAATATTTCGCGCTCTCGCCGCGCCAAGGCGAAGAAGGCGTAACCAAGACCCCCACCGGCCCGTATCTGCGGGTCGTTCCGCTGGGCGGCTGCGGCGAGATCGGCCGCAACATGTCCGTCTACGAGATTAACGACGACATCGTCGTCATCGACGCCGGCGTCCAGTTCCCAGAAGAAGAGATGCTCGGCGTCGATCTCGTCATCAACGACATCTCGTACTTGCTCGAACGCAAGTCCAAAGTGCGCGGCCTGCTGCTGACCCACGCGCATGAGGACCACATCGGCGGTGTCGCCTACTTCCTCGCCCAGCTCAACGTGCCGGTGTTCGGCACCGACGTCACCATCGCGCTGCTGCGCGGCAAGCTCAAAGAGCACAAGCTGCTGGATCGCGCGGATCTGCACGTCGTCGAGCCAGGCGAAGAGATCCATCTCGGATCGTTCACCGCGGATTTCATCTCGATCACGCACAGCGTCGCCGGGTCGTGTTCGATCGCGCTGCAGACGCCGGTCGGCACGGTCGTCCACACCGGCGACTTCAAGTTCGACCAGACGCCGATCGACGGCCATCCGTCCGATATCGCCACGCTCGCGCAGTACGGCGAAGAAGGCGTGCTGCTGCTGTGCTCCGACTCGACCAATGCCGAGACGCCGGGCCACACGCCGTCGGAGCGCGTCGTCGGCGAGACCTTCAACGACATCTTCGCGCACTGCGACGGGCGCATCATCGTCACCATGTTCGCTTCCAACGTGCCGCGCCTCCAACAGACCGTGGACGCCGCCGCCAAGTACGACCGCAAAGTGTGCTTCGTCGGGCGCAGCATGCTCAACGTCTCGAACATCGCGATCGAACACGGCTACTTGACGCTCGCGCCCGGCCAGCAGATCCGCGAACACGAGATAGACGACTATCCGCCGAACAAATTGGTCATCTGCACGACCGGCAGCCAAGGCGAACCGACCTCGGCGTTGGTGCGCATGGCCGCTCGCGATCATCGTCGCGTCAAGCTCGTCAGCGGCGACACGGTGATCCTGTCGGCGACGCCCATCCCCGGCAACGAACGCAGCATCGGGCGCACGATCAACAACCTCTTCAAGTTGGGCGTGGACGTCATCTACGGCCGCCAGCGCATGGCGCACGTATCGGGCCACGGCTGCCAAGAAGAGCTGCTCATGATGCTCAACCTCACCAAGCCGAAATACTTCATGCCCGTGCACGGCGAGTACCGTATGCTCGTGCAGCACGCGCGCCTCGCGCAGCAGACCGGCGTCGAAGCTTCACACATCTTCGTCGTGGACAACGGTGAAGTCGTCCAATATACGACCGGTGGTGCCGAGAAGGTCGGACGGATCTACGGCGGCCCGGTCTACGTCGACGGATTGGGCGTCGGCGACGTCGGCGAGGTCGTGCTGCGGGACCGCAAGCATCTATCGGTCGACGGCATGATCGTCGTGACCGTCTCGGTGGACAGCTCGGACGGCAAGGTGCTTGCCGGTCCGTACATCACGTCGCGCGGCTTCACGTTCGGCCAGGCGGGCGAACGCGACGGCGTGCTCGAGGAAGTCCGCCGCGCGGCGGTCGACATCATGGAGAGCGGAGCGCGCGCAGGCCTCACCGAGTGGACCGCGATCCGTGAGCACGTGCACAAGGGCCTGCAGAAGTTCATCTACGATCGCACGAAACGCCGGCCGATGATCGTGCCGGTCGTCATGGAAGTCTAGAGGGCGTTGTCCCAGGCGATCCTCACGGCCGACGAGGCCCGGATCGAGACGCCGCACGTCGGCGTGGCCGAAGACGCCTGGCGGCGTTTCCGCAAGAGCCCCTCAGCGCTCATCGGATTGACGATCATCGTCGTGCTTGCGGCCTGCGCGATCTTCGCGCCGTGGCTCTCGGAGCACCGCGATCCGCTTGCGCAGAACCTGGCGGCCACGACACTGCCGCCGTCGTTCGCTCATCCAGCCGGTACCGATAAGCTCGGCCGCGACATCTACACGCGGCTGCTGTACGGCGCACGGCTGTCGGTCGAGATCGGCTTTATCAGCGTCGGCATCGGCCTGGCCATCGGCACGCTTGTCGGGTTGATCGCCGGCTACTGGGGCAAGATGCTCGACACCGTGCTCATGGGCGGCATGGACGTGATGCTGGCGTTTCCCAGCATCTTGCTGGCGATCGCGATCTCGGCCGTCCTGGACCAGCGCGTCAGCGATGTCGTCAAGATCTTCCTGGCGGTCGGCATCGTCGGCATTCCCGTCTATGCGCGCATCGCGCGCGCGTCGGTGTTGCAGATCAAAGAGATGGAATATGTCGAGGCGGCGCGCGCGGTCGGCAACAGCACGCCTATGCTGCTGTTCCGCTATCTGCTGCCCAACATCGCCGTGCCGCTCGTCGTGCAGGCGACGCTCGGCGTCGGCACGGCCGAATTGGATTCGGCGGGGTTGTCGTATCTCGGCCTTGGCATCCAGCCGCCGACGGCGGAATGGGGCTCGATGCTCAACGACGCGCGCGACTACTGGCTCAACGCGCCCTGGGCGTTGCTCTTCCCCGGACTTGCCATCTCGATCACCGTGCTGGGCTTCAATCTGCTGGGGGACGGGCTGCGAGACGCGCTCGACCCGAAGACCGCGTAAGCCGCCTTCAGTCGCTGTGTGCCGGGGGAAGGCCCGGATTGGCTCTCGAACGCCTGTGCGGTGGCTAAGACCACGCTTATGAAGCGCACGAAGGCGGCGCGCTCGCGGCGGGTGGACCCGCTTCCGGGCCTCACCCTGAACTTCGAGATCCTCGGCGTCGCGCTCTACGTGATGGCGGGCCTGCTCGCTATCGCGCTTATCAACGCTCCGCGCGCCGGCGTCTTCGGCGCGTTGGCCAACGCGACCATGCATGCATGGTTCGGGGGTGCGGCGTGGCTGGCCGTGCTCGCGCTCACGGTCATCGCATCGATCATCTTTCTCGAGATCCACGTGCCCAAGATCATGGCGGCCTTCGCCGCGTGTGCAGCGGGAGCGTTCCTTGCCCTTGCCGGTTTCTTCGGCATGGCAGGCGCAGGCGGTCTGGTCGGCGATGCGATCGCGCATGGGCTCAGTGCGCTGTTCGGCATCGCCGGTGCGAACATCGTCCTGGGTTTCGTCGTCGTCGCGTGCATCGTCACGCCGACGGGCATCTCGCTCAAGCGCGTGCTCGGCTCGGTCGGGTCGTCGCTTGCAACCGCCGCGAGCGGGCTTGCCGACACGACGCGCGAGGCGCTGCGCAGATCGAAAGACGCCAACGACGCGGCACACGAGCGACGCTTGGAGGAAGAATCACGCCAAATCGCGCGGACGCCAGACGCGCCGGCGCCGCTGCCGACCGAACCATCGGCGGAGGTCGCCGCAGAAGCGGCCGCGCCGGCTGACGCCATCGAGCCACTGGTGGTGATCGAGCCGGCCGCCGTCCAGTCGTCAGCAGTCGACACGCAGGCGCCACCGAGCGAGACGCTCGAGGCCGCCGAGCCCGCGCCGCCTGTCCGGGCCGAAGCGCGCGCGAAGACACCCCGAGGCGTTCAGCGGTCCGAGGGCGGCTACCGCCTGCCCGACTTCGCGCTCTTCAATCCTCCCGAGAAGCGCGTGCAGAGCGAAGCCAGCGCCGCCATGCTGCTCGAGGAGACGCTCGCGTCGTTCGGCATCGCAGGCAAGGTGACGCACATCGAACGGGGGCCGAGCGTCACGCGTTACGAGATCACGCCGGGGCGCGGCGTGAAGGTCAGCGCCATCAAGTCGCTCTCCGACAACATCCAGCTCGCGCTCGCCGCGCACAGCGTGCGCATCGAGGCCCCGATCCCCGGCAAAGCCGCGGTCGGCATCGAGGTGCCCAACAGCGCCGTCTCGACCGTCGCGATCCGCGAGATCCTCGACCACGTGCCCAAGGGCGAAGGCACGCTCTACTTCGGCCTCGGCAAAGACATCACGGGCCGTCCGATCGTCGCCGATCTCACGCGCATGCCGCATCTGCTCGTCGCCGGCGCGACCGGCGCGGGCAAGAGCGTCTGCCTCAACGTGATCCTCGCTTCGTTGCTGGCGACGTGCACGCCCGACCAGGTGCAGATGCTGCTCGTCGATCCCAAGCGCGTCGAGCTGGCCGAGTACAACGGCATCCCGCATCTGATCGCCGATTGCATCACCGATCCGAAGCTGGCCGCGGGCGCGCTCTACGAGCTCACCAAGGAGATGGACGCGCGCTACGAGCGCTTCGCGCAGGCCGGCGTGCGCAAGATCGAAGAGTTCAACCTGGCGCGTCCGGCCGAGCGCCTGCCGTACATCGTGGTGGCGATCGACGAGCTCGCCGACCTCATGCTGGTCGCGCCGACGCGCGTCGAGACGTCGATCTGCCGCATCGCGCAGCTCGCGCGCGCGACCGGCATCCACCTCGTCATCGCGACTCAGCGCCCGTCGGTCGACGTCATCACCGGTTTGATCAAAGCGAATATCCCGTCGCGCATCGCGTTCGCGGTGTCCTCGCAAGTCGATTCGCGCACGATCCTGGACATGGCAGGCGCCGAACGCCTGCTGGGCAGAGGCGACATGCTGTTCCTGCCGATCGACGCGCCCAAGCCGCTGCGCGTCCAGGGCGCGCTGGTCACCGGTCCGGAGATCGAGCGCTTGTGCGAGTTCTGGCGCGAGCAGGCCGACCCGGCCAACCGCATCGCCATCTCGCCGTCAGAGCTTGAAGACGACGGCGGCGGACCGGCTGACGAGCTCGCGCTCGACGCCGCGCGGATCATCGTGGAGCGCCAGATGGCGTCGGTCGCATTGCTGCAGGCCGAATTGAAGATCGGACACCCGCGCGCGGTCCGGCTGATGAAGATACTCGAGCAATTCCGCGTCGTCGGGCCGGCGGAAGGGACCAAGCCGCGCCGCATCTTGGTCGGCGATGCGGACTTGGAAAATCTTGCGACAATTCTCGCACCGCGGAACCGCGCGCAGACGCTGTTGTAACCCGCGCGCCGGTCACAGGCGGCCTCGCGCGCAGCGCCGAACTGCCCGCCACGATGCCCGACACTCGTCTCTGTGCGATCGCGGACAAAGTGCGCGCGCACCAGCCGCTCGACCGCGCCGACGGCATGTACCTATTCACGCGTGCGCCGTTCCACGAGGTCGGCAAGCTCGCCCACGAGGTCCGGACCGCCAAGAACGGGCGGCGCGCGTACTACGTCTTCAAGCGCTATCTCAACACGACCAATGTCTGCTACGCGGACTGCAAGTTCTGCTCGTTCGCGGCGTGGGAGAAAGATCCGCGCGCGTATCGCTGGACCGCCGAGGAGATCCTCGATAAAGCGTGCGCCGAACCGGCGGATTACGACGAGCTGCATATCGTCGGCGGCCACGACCCCAAGCAGACCAGCCTCGAATTCTGGTTGCCCGTCATCGAGGCGATGCACGAGCGCATCCCGCAGGTCCAGTTGGCGCTGTTCACCGCAGCTGAGATCGACTACATGTGCAAGCGCGCGAAGTGCTCCTACGAGGAAGGCCTGACGCGCCTGCGCGACGCGGGCGTCACCTCGCTCAACGGCGGCGGCGCGGAGATCCTCGTCAAGCGCGTGCGCGACCTGGTCTGCCCGCGCAAGGCGACGGCCGAAGAGTGGCTGGAGGTGCATCGCGTCGCGCACCGCATCGGCATGAAGACGAATTGCACGATGCTGTACGGCCACGTCGAGACGCTCGAGGAGCGCGTCGAGCATCTCGCGCGCTTGCGCGAGCTGCAAGACGAGACCGGCGGTTTCAAATGCTTCGTGCCGCTCGCGTTCCATCCAGAGGAGAACGAGCTGCACGAGTACGGTTGGACCGGCGGCGTCGACGATTTGCGCACCATCGCCGTCTCGCGCCTCATGCTCGACAATATCGACCACATCAAGGCGTATTGGATATCCTACGGCATCAAGATGGCCCAGCTCGGCTTGAACTTCGGCGCGGACGACATCGACGGGCCGGTCAACAACGAGCAGCGCATCTATCGCGACGCGGGCAGCAAGACCGATCAGGGCACGCCGTTGTCGGACCTCAAGCGCGCGATCGAAGAGGCCGGCTTCGAGCCCACGCGGCGCAACCTGCTCTACCGCGTGCTCGAGCCTGCCTGAGCGATGTCCGACGAACGCCTCGTGCGCTGCGGGCGCATCAGTTACACCAACGATCTGCCGGTCTACGCAGCCTTCGATGCCGGCGCGCTCGCGTTCCCGGGTACGCTGCGCGCAGGCGTGCCGACCGAGCTGAACCGCTCGCTGCTGGACGGCTCGCTCGACATCAGCCCGATCTCTTCATTCTTCTATGCGCAGCACCCGCGCGAGCTGCAGATGCTGCCCGACGTCTGCATCGGCTCGCGGCGCGAGGTCGTGAGCATCTGCTGCATCAGCGCGCAGCCCATCCGTCGGCTCGACGGCACTGCCGTCGCCGTCACCAAGGACTCTGCCACCGGCCGGGCCCTGCTCGATATCATCTGCCGTGGCGCGCACGGTTTCGCCGTGCAGTACGTCGAGTCGGACGACCCGCTCGCGCACTATCGAGAAGGCGGCGCATGCTTGCTGATCGGCGATGCTGCGATCGACGCTTCTCTGACGGCGCCGCCCGAGCACGTGTATGACCTCGGTCTGCTGTGGCATGAGATGACGGGCGCCGACATGGTGTACGCGGTGTGGGCGGCCCCCGCGGAGTTCATCAGGAAGCATCCGCGCGACGTGTCGAAGGTGTTGAGCGCGCTGCGCGGCTCGCTCAGCTGGAGTGCGGATCATATGGGGCAAGTCGTCCGAATGGCGCAGGCGTCGCATGCACGGCCGCCCGGATTTTACGAATCGTACTATAAGACGCTGAACTATTCGTTTGACGACGACGCGTGGAACGGTCTGAAGACGTTCGTCTCGCTGGCGGCCGCGCTCGGCGTGCTCGATATCGAATCGATGGAACTTCGCGCTCCGGCGGCCCGCCAGGTGCTCTACCATGTCTGACGTCGACGTCCTGCTCGAGCGCGCCGCGAACGGCGGCCGCCTCTCGCTCGACGAAGGCATCGCGCTCTATCGCGAGGCGCCTCTGCACGATCTCGGCGCGGCAGCCCACCGCCGGCGCACCCAGCTGCATCCGGGCGACGAAGTCTCGTACGTGATCGACACGACGATCAACTACACGAACATCTGCGACGTGCACTGCACGTTCTGCGCGTTCTTCCGCCCAGAGGGCCACGCTGAAGGCTACACGATGACGCGCGAGCAGGTGCTTGAGCGCGTGCGCTGGGCCGTCGATCAAGGCGCCACTCAGATCATGATCCAGGGCGGCGTCAATCCGGAACTGCCGATCGCGTACTACGTCGATCTGTTCCGCGCGGTCGGACAGCGCTTTCCAGGGGCGGACATCCACTCGCTCTCGACCAGCGAGATCTGCGGCATCGCCAAGCGCGAACAGATGTCGATCGAAGACGTGCTGGTCATGCTGCGCGCGGCGGGCTTGAAGTCGCTGCCGGGCGCCGGCGCGGAGATCCTGGTCGACCGCGTGCGCAAACGCATTTCTGCGCGCAAGATCGACGACGACCGCTGGATCGAGGTCATGCGCGTCGCCCAGCGCCTCGGCATGCCGACGACCGCCACCATGATGTTCGGCTCGGTCGAGACCGACGCCGAGCGCATCCAGCATCTCGACGTCATCCGCCGTCTGCAGGACGAGATGGGCGGCTTCACCGCCTTCATTCCATGGTACTACGTGCCGTTCAAGACGCCGCTCAAAGGCAAAGAGGCCACGGGGCTCGAGTACCTGCGCGTGCTCGCGATCAGCCGCCTGTACCTGGACAACGTGCCGCACCTGCAGTCGTCATGGCTCACGCCAGGACTCAAGCTCGGGCAGCTCGGGTTGATGTTCGGCTGCGACGACATGGGCGGAACGATCCTCGAGGAGAAGGTCGTGACGCTGGCTGGCAGCACCAATACCGCCAATCGGGCGGAACTGGAGCGCGCGATCCGCCAGCTGGGCTACAAGCCCGTCGTGCGCGACACGTACTTCAACAAGCGCGACTTCGCGCTCGCGACCGCCTGACGCAAGCGCCCGCTATCGCAGGGCGGCGTTTGCTTTGAAGAATTCCACCAGCGAGGCAAGCGGCGCCGGCAGCGGCACCCGTCCGATGACCGCGGTGACGAAGTCGTCGCGGTTGGCGTGCGGTGCGAGCGCCGCGACGCGCCGGGCCAATTCGCGCAGATTGATCTCGGTCGAGTAGCCGGCGTCGGGCCCCAGCGACTGGCGGAAGTTGAACGAATCCGCCATGATGTACAGCAGCTCGCCCGGTCCGGCGGTGCGCAGCGCGAAGACCAGCGACGCTCCTTCTGACGACAGCGGCGGACCGGGATTGCGAAAACGGCGTGCCGGCCCAAGCGGGTTCGTCGTCGCGCCCATGATGAGGCTGCCGAGGCTGTGGCGCTCGGCATCCAGCGAGATCATCTCCGTGCGGATGCTCGCGCCGCACAGTCCGACGATCTGATCCGCAGGGATCTCGCGCTCACCGCCGTCGGAGAACCAGACGCAAAGCGCCTTGGCGTCAGAGCGGATCTCGACGCTTGCCAGCCGGGCGTGCGGCGGCATCTCGACGCTGAGCTCGCCGCTTTCGCGCTGACGCGATTCGTCGCTCACATCAGATCCTTGCCTACGGTTTTGAAGAACTCGATCAGCGAATTGATCGGCGGCGGCAACTGCGTGCCGCCGAGCACCGCCGCGAAGAACCCGTCCTGCGTGGCGTGCGGCGCGAAAGCCGCGAGGCGGCGCACGAGCGCCCGTAAGTTGATCTCGGTCGCATAGCCGGCATCAGGCCCGAGCGCTTTGCGGAAATTGAACGAATCCGCCAGCAGGTACCACAGCTCGCCGACGCCGGCCGCGCGCAGCGCGATCGCGAAGTGCATGACGTCTTTGGTCGCGATCAGCTCGCCGGTCGCGCTGCTCACCGCGGCCCCGGTGCTGCCCGCGACGGTCTCCGCGACGAAGACCTGGCCGCCGCTGATCTTGCGCGGGCTGCTGACGACTTGTTCGTGGCGGATGCGCGCGCCGTGCAGCGCGATGATGTCATCGGGCTTCACCACGCGCTCGCCGCCATCGGAGAACAGGACGCGCATGGTGCCGCCCGCGTCATCGAAGACAAGGCCCGCCAGGCGCGCGTTGGGCGGGAGCTTGATGCCGAACTCTTCGGCTTCGGGGGGCTGCACGTCGCTCATAGGGACCACGGCTCGGACACGAAGTTGTCGATATGCTGGCCGGTATACAAACCAGAGACTTTCGCGTTGGTCACCGCTTCGAGGAACTGCAATCCCTGCGCATCGGCGAGATTGACGCTCACGACGTTGAAAGGCGCCTCCGGATCGTTGGCGTTCGCAGCTGCAAGCTCGTACATCACATGACCGGTCTCGTCATAGTAGTCCTTGGTGCGCGTGTCCATGTCTCCGACGATGACGTCATACGCGTCGCGGTGCCCCTTCGCGCCGGTGCCGTGAAGCGCTTTCAACAATTGGTCCTCGGGCATGCCCAGATGCACGCCATGGGCGCCGACGTAGGACGGGTCGCTCGCGATCGTCACCGTGATGACCTTATCGCCTTTGAGCGCCGCCTGCCCGAAGGGGAATGCGAGGATGTCGGCCTGAATGCCGCCGGGCAGCGCGAACGGCAGCGAGCTCGATGGTTTTCCCAGCAAAGCCTCGAGCTGGCCGAGGCTGATGCCGGGCACGACGCCCGGTTTGTACGTCGACGGCGGCTTGGACGTGCAGCCGGCAGCCGCCAGGCTCAGCGCGAGCAGACCGGCGCTAGCGGTCCGCGCCCACCTCGCACGCTTCGAAATCGAACGTATAGACGCCGAGACCCGGATGGGCGGGCCGCAGTTCGAGGTCATGGTGGCCGAAGTGTTTGTTCATCACGAGGTCATATTCCCGCGCTTGGTCGACCAGCACGAAAGCTCGCCCGCCGGCGTCGAAACGGACGTCCGATCCGGCGTCTGCCCGAGCCAGCGGCGCGCCGTCTTGCAGCACGAACAACGGAATCGGGCCTTGTCCGTTCGGCGCCAGAACCGCGACGACTTGGATCGCCTGATAGCCGATCGCGACATGCGAGGGCGCTGGCGCCCCCGGGGCGTTGACCATGGCCTCGCCCGATTGGAACCACGGCCCCGCAAGATAGGCACGTCCGTCTTCGTGCGGTGGTGAATCGACATAGGTGACGGTGCCGCGTGCCGGATAGCCTTGTGCGTTGCCGAGCACGCCGTCGCCGCGCCAATCGCCGACGTACATCTCGGGCGTGTGGCGGTAGCACACGGCGCCGGGTTTGCTGTAGCGGTCTTGCGCCAGGTAATCCATCGGCGCGGGAAAATCCGCGCGCGGATGCTCCGCGCGCAGCGCCTGCTGGATGTGCGATTCCATGACCGGATAGTCGCCTTCGCCTTCATGGTCGGCGACGAGTTTGCCGTGCTGATCGTAGAGCAGTTCGTGCGGCCATGCATCGTTGCCATAGCGGTCCCAGATCTCGTGTCGGCCGTCGATCGCGACCGGCCACGTGATGCCAAGCCGCTTGACGGCGGCAGCGACATTGCTCGGCTCACCCGAGAACGCAAACTCAGGCGTCTGGACGCCGACGATGGTGAAGCCGTACTTCGCGTAACGCTGGTACCACGCGCGCTCGTATGGGATGGTCTTGAGACAGTTGACGCACGTGTATTCCCAAAAGTCTACGAGCACGACTTTGCCGGCGAGCGTCGCCGGCGTCAGCGGCGGCGAGTTCAGCCAGCCGCTAGCGCCGTCGAAAGGCAGCAGCGACGCGTAGGCCGCCGCCGCGAACGCAACCATCGCTCCGACGATCATGATGATAGAGTTACGAGACGGCGGCCGTTACGGTTGTGTCGTCCGGCTCGATGATGCCCGAGGCGAGCACTTCTTCGTCGCTGGGGTCGTACAACACGAGCAGCTGGCCAGGGGACACGATGCTCACTGGCTCGTCGAGCTCAACCACCATGGCGCCGCCGCTCAGATGGGCCGTGGCGCCCACCGGTGCGCTGCGGTAGCGGCACACCGCCACGCCGCGCGCGCCGCCCGAAGCAAACGCATCCGGCGCGATCACGTTCGCTGCGCTGCACACGATCGTGCGGCGTGCGAGGTCCTCGCGCCGTCCGATGACCACCGCGTTCTCGGCCACGAGCGTGCGCACGACGTACCAGGGCCCGTCGCCCTGACCAGCGGTCGGTATGCCCTTGCGCTGTCCGACCGTATAGGCGAGCAAGCCCTCGTGTCGGCCGACGGTGCGCCCGTCGACCGTCATGATCGGCCCGGGTCGCGCCGCGTCAGGGAAGCGGCGCAGGATGAAACCGCGGTAATCGCTGTCCACGAAGCACAGATCCATCGAGTCCGGCTTGTCGCCTACCCCGAGGTCCAACTCGCGTGCCAGCGCGCGAGTTGCTTCCTTTGTATACTCGCCCAGCGGAGCGACGATAGCACCCAGCTGCTCGGGGCGCAGACCCGCCAGCATGTAGGATTGATCCTTGGAACGATCCAGCGCGCGCAGCAGGCGCGGGCCGCTTTCGGACGGACGGATGCGGACGTAGTGGCCGGTGATCATGGTGGCCGCGCCGAGCGCGCGCGCGAAGTCGAGCAGCGCGCCGAACTTCACCAGATTGTTGCAGGCCACGCACGGATTGGGCGTTCGTCCCTCGAGGTATTCGCGGGTGAAATAGTCCAGCACGGCCGCTTCGAAAGCAGCCTCGAAATTGACGACGTAATGGGAGATCCCGGCCCGCGCGGCCGCGCGGCGGGCGTCCTCGTAGGCGGTCGGGCCGCAGCACTGCCGGACCTTTTCGGACAACTCCCCTGCCCCCGGGCTCCACAGGCGCATCGTCACGCCGACGGCCTGTGCGCCGCCGCCGACCGCGAGGGCGGTCGCGACCGCGCTATCCACCCCGCCGCTCATCGCGGCAAGCGCAAAGCCGGCCGGCCAGCGGCCGGTTAAGGTTTGGTAATGCTCAGATGCCGGAAGCGTCGATATCGTCATCTACGTCACAGAGGGAGGGGTGCGATTGCTCTCCAATTCTCTGCAACGGGCCAGTCCCCATCCATTTCGTCCTTTTCCTACTCCGCTCGCTTAGCGACCGGAAGGGTGCGATGTCCGGTTTAGGTCAGCAAATAGCCGATGCGCGCGAACAGCGCGGCATGACGGCCGTGCAAGCAGCCCGGCAGCTGCACCTGCGCGCGGAGTTCATCGACGCGATCGAGTCCGAAGATTGGCGGCGCCTCGGGCCGCCGAGCTACGCGCGCGGCTTTATCCGCAACTACGCCAAGCTCGTCGGGCTTGACCCGGCTGCGATCGCCGATCAGATCGACGCCGCCATTCCCGTGCAGACACCATCCGTGCCGCAGGAGCAACAGCAGCCGCCCGAGGTGTCTGCGCTCATCGAACCGGAGCCGCTGACATTCCGCTCGCAACGCGCGGAAACGCCTCGAGCCGCATGGTACCCTTGGCTGCTAAGCGCTATGAGCGCGCTCGCGGTGCTGCTCGTGGTCGCGGTGCTCTACTACACGTTCGGACCCGCGCCGCGCGAACAAGCGCAAAGCGGCGCGCAGAACAGCGCGCAGATCTCAGCGCAAGACAACACATCGCCATCGCCGGCCCCGCAAGACGAGGCGATCTTCAACGGCGGCGACGCGGGTGCGGCCAATGGGGCGAAGCAAGCCGGTGTGAATCTGCAGCTGCAACTCACGCAGGACAGCTGGCTGTCGGTCACCGTCGACGGCAAGCGCGTGGTCTACGAGACGCTGCCGGCCGGCACGGTGCGCGATTTCCACGGCGTGCATGAGATCACGCTGCGCGCAGGCAACGCCGGCGGCGTGAACGCCACCATCGACGGCAAGCCGATCGGCACGCTGGGACAGCATGGACAAGTGGAAGAGCGCAAGTTCGCGGCCGAGGATCCCACGCTGACGACCGGGCCGCGTGAGTAGCGAATTCTCCTTCGACATCGTGTCACGGGTGGAAAAGCAAAGCCTCGCCGATGCAGTGGCCCAAGCGCAGCGCGAGATCGCGACGCGCTTCGATTTTCGCAATTCGAAGTCGAGCATCGAGCTGGGTGAGATGAAGATCACGATCATCGCCGACGACGAGCTCAAGCTCAAGAACGTCGTGGACATCTTGCAGGGCAAGTGCGTCAAACGGGGCGTGTCTTTGAAGGCGTTCAAGTACGGCACGCCCGAACCGGCATCGCAAGGGACGCTGCGCCAGACGATCACGGTCGAACAAGGCATCGCGACCGAGCGGGCCAAGCAGCTCACCGAGGCGATCAAACAAGCCAAACTTAAAGTGACGACGCGCATCCAAGACGAACAACTCCGGGTGACCGGCAAGTCCAAGGACGATCTGCAGAAGGTGATCGAGCTGGTGAAGGCCATGCCGCTCGACTTTGCCGTCCAATTCGTGAACTATCGCTGATGCGACGCGTTGACGCCGGCGCGCCGCGACGCGCCGTGCCTCGCCGTGCGTTCCTGGCAAGCCTGGGCTGCGCCAAGAACCTCATCGACAGCGAAGTGATGCTCGGCCGTCTGGCCGGCCAGGGTTGGGAGATCACCGCGCGCGCCGCCGACGCGGACGCGGTCATCGTCAACACGTGCGCGTTCATCGACCCGGCGAAAGCCGAATCCACCGACACGATCCTCGAATATGCGGCCGCCAAGCGCGACGGCCAGCGGCTTATAGTCGCGGGGTGTCTTGCACAGCGCTACGGCGCCCAACTGCGCGAACTGATTCCCGAGATCGACGCCGTCGTCGGTACCGGAGCCTTTCCGAAAATCCCCGAGATCATCGCAGAAGTGGAAGCGGGGCTGCGGCCGTTGCACCTCGAGGACCGCGACGCCTACGTCGAGCGCTTGGGCTTCTTGCCGAGGGTCGTCACCACGCCGCGCGCCAGCGCGTATCTCAAGATCTCCGAGGGATGCAATCACACCTGCTCGTTCTGCATCATCCCGCAGCTTCGCGGTGTGGGCAAGAGCCGCACGATTCCGTCGCTCGTCGAAGAGGCGCGTGCCCTCGCGGAGGGCGGCGTCAAAGAGCTCATCCTCGTGGCGCAAGACTCGTCGGACTACGGGCGCGACATCGGGCTGCGCGACGGACTGGCGCGGCTCATCGAGGCGCTCGAAGACGTCGACGGCATCTGCTGGATCCGTATTCTCTACCTCTATCCGACTTCGGTCACGCCGGCGATCATCGCCGCCATGCGCGCGTCGTCGAAGGTGGTCCCATACGTCGACATGCCGCTGCAGCACGCGCACCCCGAAATCCTCAAGGCGATGCACCGGCCGCCGCAGCCGCAGCGGTATCTCGAACTGTTCGCGGCGCTGCGCGAAGCGCTGCCGGCGGCGACCATCCGCAGCACCTTCATCGTCGGTTTTCCCAGCGAATCCGAAGCGCATTTTCATTATCTTCTCACGTTTCTCGAAAGCGCGCGCCTCGATCGCGTCGGGTTTTTCCCGTACTCGAGAGAAGAGGGCACCGATGCGTACGAGCGCGAGGGCCAGGTGGCCGAGCGCGTCAAGCGTCGCCGGCTCGCGCTCGCGCGGGAGACGCAGCGGCGCATCAGCGCCCGCGTCAACTCGAGCCGGGTAGGCGAACGCTTGGACGTCTTGATCGAGGGTAAGCGACTGGTAGCGGCGTCGTCGCCGTTGCGCGGGCTCGTCGGCGAGCGGCTCGCGCATGTGGGAAGGTCGCAGCGCGAGGCCCCGGGCGTGGATGGCTTGGTCTACCTGTCCGGCGAACATACGGTAGGAGACTTCGTCGAGGCGACCATCGTCGGCCACACCGATTTCGACCGCGTCGCCCGCCAGCTCAGTCCCGTGCCCTCACCCGCATAAGAAACCGGAGCACCGTTGTCCGACCAGTTCGTCAGTCCACCGAGTCAACAGCCGCCGTCGGCCGTCAGCGCGCCGCCGCCTGCGCGCCCGGGTAGGGTGTTCTTGTGGAGTCTGCTCGCTCTTATCGCAGTGGCCGGCGCGATATCTTTCGGGGTGTACGTGAAGCACAAGCACGGCCTGCAAAACGCGCTGGCCGAGCTCAATCTCGCCCAGCCCGATCTGACTGAGATCTTCGGCAAGCCGAAGCTGCGCGTGCTGGTGATGGGCGTCGACGAGAACTGGACTCAAGGCGACGAGATGTACACCAGCTCCTCGCGCTCGGACACGATGCTGGCCGTCAACGTCGACCTCGCTTCGCACCAGGTCGGCATCGTCTCGATCCCGCGCGACTTGTGGGTCCACATACCCAAGAGCGGTTACGGCAAGATCAATGAGGCGATCGCCGACGCGGGCCCGCTGCGCTCGGAGAAGACGGTCGTCGACAACCTGAATTTCCCACCCTTCGACAACTACGTGGTCTTGAAGATCGACGCGACCAAGAATTTGGTAGACGCGATCGGCGGTCTCGACGTCGACGTCGAGAAAGACATGGACTACGACGACAGCTGGGGCCACCTGCACATCCATCTGAAGAAGGGCCCGCAGCATCTCAACGGCGAGCAGACCGTCGGCTACATCCGCTTCCGCCACGACCCCGAAGGCGATTTCGGCCGCATGCGGCGGCAGCGCCAGGTCATCGGGGATCTCGTCAAGCGCATGAAGGATCCGGCGATCTTCGCCAAGCTTCCCTCGCTCATCGGCCTGGTGCAGGCGAACGTGCGTACCGATCTGAGCTACGACAAGCTGTTCTACCTCGCGTTGGCGCTGCGCGATGAGACGCCGGCGATGGTGCACACCGCGCAACTGCCGGTGCTCGAGGGCTTCACCGACGGCGAGTCCGTGCTGTTCTACGACGCCGCGAACGGCCGCCCGGTCGTGCAGAAGTATATCGTCGCGGGCTTCGGCAACGAATTCGATCCGTCCACGGTGCACGTGATCGTGCACAACGGCTCGGGCCAACCCGGGGCAGCATCAGCGCTCGCCGATTACCTGCGCCAACGCGGCTTCAACGTCGTCTCGACCGGCAACGCGTCGAGCTTCGACAACCCGAAGACCAGGGTCACCGGCGTCGACAAGAACGTCGCTGGGGAAGTCGCGAAACGCCTCCCGGTCAAAGACGCCGACGTCACGACCGGCACGGTCGACGGCGGCGACATCGAGATCGTCATCGGGCGGGACTTCCGCGCGCAATAGCGTGACCACCGGAGAATCTCAAGGACGCCGCATCGCGTTCGCGATCGCGGGCCTCATCCTCGTGTTGCTCGCGGTCATCGGCCTACGCCGCTGGGCGCATCACGCCCAACTCGAACTGATCCCTGTCATCGTGCCGCCCGCGATGCCGAGCGCGACCGTGCTCGACCCGCCGCTCGTCGCGATTGCGCAGCGCATGATGCTGGACGTGCGCGAATCGCTCTCGCCACCGCGGCGGCCGCGGTATGCGGTGCTGACGTTTGACGACGGCCCCTATCCCGTGGCGACCCCGGCATTGCTCGCGCAGTTGCACAGGTTGGATGTGCCCGCAGTCTTCTTCCTGATCGGCCGTGACACGATCGAGCAGCCTGCGCTTGCGGAGCGCATCGCCGCAGGATGGACCGAGATCGGCAACCACACCTCGACCCACCCTGAAATGGCGACGCTCGCGTTTGATGCGCAGTCGCGCGAAGTGGCGGACGGCGCAGCTCAGATCGAGCGGGTGACCGGCGGCCACATCGTGTACTTCCGCCCGCCGCACGGCAACTTCAACGCCGCCACGGTCGGCGCAGCGCGCGGCCAGGGCGAGACCGTCGCGCTCTGGGATGTCGATCCGGGCGATTGGAGACACGTGACGGCACAGTTCGTCGTCGACAATGTGACCACGCACGCGCGCTCGCCCGCCGTCTTTCTCCTGCACAACGGCTCGACCGCGACGATCGACGCCCTGCCGCAGATCGTCGCCGCCTACCGGCGCGCGGGATTCGAGTTCGTCACCCTCTCGCAGCTGCAGCAGCGCATGCCGCTCGACCAGATCAACGACCCGGTCGCGGTGTCCTTGTGAAGCGTCAGATCATCAAGACGCGTCCGCAGCGGCCGTACGTCGTCGCCCGGATCGCGTTCATCGTGGCGGCCCTCGCGGCTGCGGGCTTTGCGCTGTACGAGCTCGCGCTGCGGGCAGGACTTCATTTTCACTGACCGAAATGCGAAATGACACACCATACCCTCGAAGCCGGCGGCGATGAAGATCTACATCAGAGGCAGGAACGTACGGGTCACAGGTGAGCTTCGAGAGCATGTCCAGCGGCAGCTCGAACGCCTGTCACGCCACTACGACCGCATCCTCGAGGCCCACGTGACGCTGCGCGCGGAGCGCGAGCTGCGGATCGTCGGCGTGACGCTCCATCTGCCGCATCGGCTGGTCAAAGCCGAAGAGCGCAGCAAGGGCATCGACGCAGCGATCGACCTGGTGCGCGACCGGCTCGAGCATCAGATCCAAAAAGTCAAGACGCGCAAGCTCGACAAACGCCACGCCGCGCCTGCCGTCTAGTCCCGAAGGTAGCGCACTCCATTGTCACTGTTCTCAACGGTAAAGTCGTGGGTCGACGGAAACGACCGCGAAGTCGCCCGGTTGCGCCGCAACGTGGGCCGCATCAACGCGTTCGAACCTGACCTGGTCGTGCTCAGCGACGAGCAGCTGGCGGCCAAGACGCCCGAGCTGCGCGAGCGCTTGGCAAATGGCGCCACGCTCGACGAATTGCTGCCCGAGGCGTTCGCGCTCGCGCGCGAGGCCGGCCGGCGCACGTTGAACATGCGCCACTTCGACGTCCAGCTGATCGGCGGCATGGTGCTGCACGAAGGCAAGGTCGCCGAGATGCGCACCGGTGAGGGCAAGACGCTGGTCGCCACGCTGGCCGTCTATCTCAACGCGCTGATGGGCAAAGGCGTCCACGTCGTCACCGTCAACGATTACCTCGCCAAGCGCGACGCCGAATGGATGGGACCGATCTATCGCGCGCTCGGACTGACCGTCGGCGTGATCCAGCACTTCATGCCGCCGCCCGAACGCCGCGAAGCGTACGCGTGTGACGTCACCTACGTGACCAACAACGAGGCCGGCTTCGACTATCTGCGCGACAACATGGCGCCGCACATCGACTACTGCGTCCAGCGCGAGCTGTGGTACGCTATCGTGGACGAAGTCGACTCGATCCTCATCGACGAAGCGCGCACGCCCTTGATCATCAGCGGATCGCCCGAAGCCGTGCTCGGGCCCGGCTATCACGATCCGTCGCATCTGTATGAGCGTTTCGCGCGCCAGATCATGCCGCAGCTGGTGAAGGACGAAGACTATACCGTCGACGAGAAGATGCACGCCGTGCCCATCACCGAAAAAGGCGTGGCCAAAGTCGAGCGGCTGCTCGCACTTCAGAACCTCTACGATCCGGCGAACTTGGAGTCGGCCCATCAGCTGCAAGCCGCGCTCAAGGCCAAAGAGCTGTTCCGCAAGGACGAGCAGTACGTCGTCAAAGATGGCGAGATCATCATCGTCGACGAGTTCACCGGCCGGTTGATGTACGGGCGCCGCTACTCCGACGGCATCCATCAGGCGATCGAGGCCAAAGAAGGCATCAAGGTCAAGAGCGAAGACCAGACGCTCGCCACGATCACCTTCCAGAACTATTTCCGCCTCTATAAGAAGTTGGCGGGCATGACTGGCACTGCCAAGACCGAGGAGCGCGAGTTTCGCGAGATCTACGGGCTGGACGTCATCTCGATCCCGACCAACGTCGGCGTGCGCCGTAAAGACTTCGACGACGTCGTCTACAACCACGAAGACGGCAAGTACCGCGCAGTGATCAACGAGATCATCGAGATGCACGAGGCAGGGCGGCCGGTGCTCGTCGGCACGCGCTCGATCGAGAAGTCTGAGCGACTGTCGGGCATGCTCTCCAAGCGCGGCATCGAGCACAATGTGCTCAACGCGAAGTACCACGAAAAAGAAGCCGAGATCATCAAGGACGCCGGCTTGTACGGTAAGGTGACGATCGCGACCAACATGGCCGGGCGCGGCGTCGACATCAAGCTCGGCGAAGGCGTGCCCGACCTTGGCGGGCTGCACATCATCGGCACCGAGCGCCACGAGTCGCGGCGCATCGACAACCAGCTGCGCGGCCGCTCCGGCCGCCAGGGCGACATGGGCTCGTCGCGCTTCTACAGCGCGCTCGACGACGAGCTGATGCGAATCTTCGGGGGCGAGCGCATCCGGGGCATCATGGAGCGTTTCAAGATCGACGACGACACGCCGATCGAGGCCGGCATCCTCACCGCGAGCATCGAGCGCGCGCAGAAGAAGGTCGAAGCGCACCACTACGAAGCGCGCAAGCACGTGCTTGAATATGACGACGTCATGAACAAGCAGCGCACGGTGATCTACGCGGAGCGCCGCTCGGTGCTCGAAGGCCAAGACCTGCGGCCGTCGCTCGCCTCGATGTTCGAAGCCAAGGCGCGCCAGATCGTCGAGGCCAACTGCCCGGACAGCGTGCACCCGCACGAGTGGGATCGCGAAGCGATCATCAAGGAACTCGACGCCGTGCTGCGGGGTTTCGCCAAGCGCGTGGACGTCGCGCAGATCGACAAGTTCTCCAAGGATGAGATGGTCGAGTTCTTGGCGGCTCAGGCCGACCAGATGTACACCGAAAAAGAAGAGCGCTTCGTCGAGCGCTACAAGGGGCAATTGGACGAGAAGGGCCTGCGCGACGGTTTGCGCACGCTCGAGCGCGGCACGATGCTGCAGATCATCGACCGTCTGTGGATCGACCACCTGTACACGATGGACAGCCTCAAGCAGGGCATCGGACTGCGCGGCTGGGGGCAAAAAGATCCACGGGTCGAGTACGAGCGCGAGGCGTTTGACCTGTTCGAGGACCTCAAGGCGAGCATCCAAGAAGAGTTCCTCGGCGCGATGTGCCAAGGCGAAGACTTCCACCTGGTCGTGCAGCAGCCGCCGCAAGCGCCGCCGACGCAACAGCTGACGGAATCACACCCCGATGGCGCGCCGTTCGAGGCGCCCGCGCCAAACGGCCACGCGCAGCAAAACCGGCCCTCAGTGCCGCTCGACGCGCGCGCCGCGCGCCGCTTCGATCAGCTGCACACCAACCGGGATGATGCGGGAGGCCCGGCTCCGGTGCGCAAGGCTGAAGCCAAGGTTGGACGCAACGACCCGTGTCCGTGCGGCTCAGGCAAGAAGTATAAGAAGTGCCACGGCGTTAACGCCGCGTAAAAAAAGAGTCGTGCCCGGCTGTTTTGGGACACAAGCCCTACGTCATTGCAAAATCGAATCGTACATTCCATCGCTGAGGCCCTCGCGCTGCTCGTGTCGGATCGCGCGAAGTTCATAACCGGGGCGAACTACCGTGTCGATGGTGGAATGACGGGGCCTGACGAATGTGCAGAAAGCTCGCATCATCCGCGCGTACCGGCCGCGACTTGATGCGTTACGAAGAGGTATGGACGTGAAAGTACAACTTGGCGCGGTCTGGCATTTCAGCCTTGCCGTCATAGACCCGGAGAAGAGCGCGCAGTTTTGGACCAACAACTTCGATCTGCACGAAATGTTCCGGTCCGATGAGGCCATCGCGCTGACGAACGACGCAATTATCATCGGGTTCTTCAAAGGCACACCACATCCGGACACGATTGACCACATGTCGTTTTACCTCGACAGTATGCGCGCGCTACACGAAGCGCTCGAGATGCTGAAAAAAAACGGCGTAGAACTGGAAGATCCCGGCAACGAGATCGGCCCTACATCGCCGGGCTCGCCGCATATGGGCCTGTGGTTTCAAGATCCGGACGGGTATCGCTGGGAGCTCTCGGTTCAGAACGGTGCCCGCGAGCGCTAACCGCTTGCCGAGCGCCCGCAAAACGACGGAATCGCCCGGCAGTGGCTCGAAAAGGACGGTCATATGGGGGTATCGCTTAGAGCCTATGAATGGCTGTATGGTAGACGTACTTTAGCGTAAGGAGTAACATGAAGCGTTTGGGG
>DATFYX010000070.1 GCA_035314825.1 Candidatus Eremiobacteraceae bacterium | reverse complement strand
CGCGTGCTCGTCACGGCGTTGCGCGGGTCCACGATCGCGCGCCACGTGAAGCGCACGTCGCGCGAGGTGAACGGCGCGCCGTCCTGCCAGCGCACGTCGTGGCGCAGGCGATAGGTGATGCGCCGGCCATCTGCGCTGACGCCCCCGTTGGCGACCGTCGGCACGGCGAGCGCGAGCGCCGGCGTCGGCCGGCCGCGCGCGTCGACGTCGAGCAGCATGTCAAAGGTCAGATGGGCGAGCTGGCGCTCGTCATCGCTGCGCGCCAGGATCGGATCGAGCGAATGCGGATCTTCGGAGACGTTGAACGTTAGCGCGGCCGCCGGCGCATGCACCGGGGCGTGGTCGACGCGAGTGCAGCCGGCGCCGAACAACACCAGCGCAATCGCGAGAACGTAGGCCCGCGCTCTTGAGCGCGGGCCGCTCATCAGTGGCCCGATGGAGCGGCGGCCGGTGTCGCCGGCGGCGGCATCGCCGACGCGGACGGCCCGCACGGCGGCTCCGTCAGCGCGACCTTGGTCGTATACGTGTTGTTGTCGTAGTTCGACTCGCTGATCACGCGATTCTTGTTGACGATGAACGTGAAGGTCGAATTGGGATAGTGCGCGCTCTCCGGCGTCTGCGGGTAATAATTGACCAGGACCTTGCCCGAGCCGCCCGCCGCGATAAAGGGCAGGTCGGCCATCACGCTGTGGCTTGGCCCCTTCACCGTAAGCGCTTGGTTGAACGGCACCGCCGAGAGGTCGAGCCTTCCGATATTGTCGACGGTGACGAGGAAGCGCAGACCCGGCACGCCGTTCTTGCATGGCAAGAGCGGGGAATACTTGACGCCGCCGATCGTGAGGTCAATCTTCTTGAAGGTGAGCTGATAGACTGGCGGCGGTGTGTTCGCCGAGCCGGCAGTGGGCAGCGCCGCCGAGCCGATGGCGAGGACCGCGCCGATGACGAGAAGGCCGTGGCGACCGAGCATGTGGATCGTGCTCCCTCAGGTTAGCGAAGCGACGCCGAAGGATTTCCCGGCGAGCAGGTGATATGCGCGAGCGATGAAGCAGCCCGCGCAAACGTGGCTGACCACGAGCGTCTTGGCCATCGGCGTCGCGAGTCTTTTTTCCGACGCGTGTTACGAGCTGATCATCCCGCTGCTGCCTGCGTTCCTCGCGACGCTGGGCGGTGGTGCGGCAGCGCTAGGCTTGGTCGAGGGGCTAGCAGACGCGCTTGCCGCCGCGTTCAAGCTGTGGGGCGGGCAGCTCGCAGATCACACCACGCACCGGCGGGCGTGGACGGCAGCCGGATACACCGGCGTCGGCATATTCATGCCGGCGATCGCACTGGCCACCACGGTGCCTGCGGTCGTCGCGCTGCGCTCGGCCGCGTGGATCTGCCGCGGCTTTCGCAGCCCCATCCGCGACACGTTGCTCGTCGACGACACCGATCCGGCCTATATCAATCGCGCGTTCGGCTTCCAGCGCGCGCTCGACACCGTAGGAGCGGTCATCGGGCCCGCCGCCGCAATCGCATTCATCTCGGCGCAGATGCCGGTGCGCCACGCCATCCTGTTCGGCCTCATCCCCGGATTGCTCGCCGGTGTCATGTACATCTTCGTCGTGGAGCGGCCGCGCACGACGCCGCCGCGCGAACCCCTGCACCTTGTGCTGGCCAACCTGCCGGCAGATTTCAAACGCTACCTATTGGGCGCCGGCGTCTTCGGACTCGGGAATTTCTCCGCGACGCTGCTCGTGCTCGTGGCCATGCGCGCATTCGCGCCGTACGTGAGCCCGCACCTCGCGATCGCATACGCGACGGCGCTCTATCTCGGGCACAATGTGATCTATGCTTCGCTTGCGTATCCGGCAAGCGTGCTGAGCGAAAAAGTCGGCAGCGGACGGCTGCTGCTTGTCGGTTTTGCGCTGTTCATGATCGTCGGGGTGCTGCTCGCATTCGGTTCGATGTCGATTCCGGCGGTAGTCCTTTCGGTCGTGTTAGCCGCGACGGCGATTGCGATCGTCGACCCGATGGAGGGCACGTTCGCCACCCGGCTTTTGCCCGCGCCGATCCGCGGCACCGGGTTCGGCACTTTGGCCGCGATCAACGGCATCGGCGACTTTGTGTCGAGCGCGGGCGTGGGGCTGCTGTGGCAGATGTCCGGCGCATCGGTCGCATTCGGATCGGCCGCCGCCGTATGTGCGCTCGGGCTCATCGTGCTCGCGCCGCTTGCTTGGCAGCACGGCCCCGTGCAAACGAACTCGACATAGCAGGCGTTACACCGTTGAAGAAGGAGGACAGCATGCTTGCTCCCTTACCGCGTTGGCTCGGTGTGTTCGCACTCTTCGCAGCTCTCGCCGTCGCCGCCATCAGCGGCAGTGCCTCCGCGGATCCGGCCAGTCCGGGCCCGAGCGCGTCGCCGCCGGTGCTCGTGACGATCGTAAATTATGCGTTCAAGCCCGCCAGCATCACCGTCCTCGCCGGTACGACGGTGGAATGGCGCAACGACGATAGCGTCTCGCACACCGCGACCTCGTCCAACGGCGCGTTCGACTCGCAAAACCTCGACCATGGCGGCGTCTACAAGTTCACGTTCAACAAACCCGGTACGTACCAATACATCTGCTCCTACCACCCGCAGATGGTCGGCACCGTCGTCGTCACGGGTCCGAAGTGAACATGCGATAGTGCAAGTGGATAACTCCGCTGCCGAAACGGCGCGTCTCAAGGAGTTCGAGATTCCGTCGTAGGGCGGCTCGGAATGCCGGCTTTCCGCCGCCGACGATCACCGGGTTGAGAAACAGGTGACATTCGTCGACGAGATCGGCTTCGAGCGCAAGCCCTGCAAGCTCGGCGCCGCCAATGCTGATGTCGTGCTCCGATTCCCGTTTGAGCTTCCGAACGGCCTCGAGGTCGAAATCCCGCTCGACACGCGTGTTGCGCGTCGTAGCGGCTGTCAGCGTTCGTGAAAAGACGATCTTCTCGGGCTTCTGCCAGAGCCGTGCGAAGTCGCGCTGTTCGGGCGGATAGTCCTCCACCGGCGCGTCCCAGAAGGTCATCGTCTCATAGAGTCGCCGCCCCAAGAGAAGGGTTCCAATCGGCCGCAACAACTCAGTGATGAACGCGAATACTGGATCGGGATTGACCCAATCGAAGGCACCGGTTTCGTCCTCGATGTAACCGTCGAGTGACGTATTGGTCATGTAGATTAACTTCGACATACGAAAAGTTTCGTGCCGAAGACGCATTTTGACCTTGTCGCGTCGTCGCTGAGAAAAATGCCGAAGCGCCAAAAAAAGACGGCGGCGCGATCGCGCGCCCGCCGTCCCTGTATTCGGCGCTGTGCTTACATTCCGCCCGGACAGTTGACCTGGAACGGGGCCTTGTCCGATGCCACGCTCGTGGGCGTGAGGACATGGAGCTCATTCCAGTACGAGCCACTCTTGCCAACGGTCCAGGTATCGCTCACCTGCTTCGATCCTGACGCGGGGATCGTCGCCGAGTGCGTGGTTTCTTTTTCCCCTGTGCTACGCTCGAATCTGTACGTGACGGCCGTTCCCGCGGAGCCGTGGATGTTACCGGTGAACTGCTCCACTTGCGGGCACATGCCGGCGCCGCCGCCGACCATGCTGTTCGGGCCATGAAGTGTCACGGTGATCGGGGTCGCCGCTGCGCTTGCCACGGCGCACAAAGCGCCGAAGGCAACAGCAAGAACCAGGAGCTTTGACCAAAATTTCATCGTCAAGGGCCTCCATCAAACGGGTATGCAATCAAAGCACCCCGGGTGTCGTTCGGTTTCCCAGACGCGCGGCGCCATCCTCCTTCGGGACATGCCGTATGCAAGCGCTCAGTAGGCGAATCGCGACGTGACGCCCGCGAACTGCCACGGACCGCTCGACGTCTTGGTCCAACGCTCGACCGTCCCCCGAGCATGCAGCGGTCCGTATTCGAGCGTGCGCGTGACGAATGCGGTATCGCCGAGCACATCGGCGCGCACGATCGCCAATGGAAATGGCTGCCCCGCATACTTCAACTCGTACGCGCGTTCCTGATCGAGACTCATGATCGTCGCGTTTGTCGAAGCAGCCGGATCGGCAGCGATGTTCGTCGCGATCGTCAAACGTCGGCCGCCGCTTAGACCGCTCGCAAGCGACAGCGATGGGCCAAGCAGCTCCGCCGCGTCCGTTATCTGATCGCCGGCAGCCGGCAACGAAGGATCGGTCGACGGCATCAAGCGCTGGCTCGTGTAGACATTCTCGCCGGCCGAGTCGCGCGCGCTCAACTGCGCGGCATCGATCCGAAAGCCACAGAGCGGTCCGCCCTCGCCCCCAAGCCGCCGGCCAGGCGTCGCGCCCCAGATCAGATAGAAGCCCGACGGCAGATCGGCGAACGCCAGCTGTTCGCCTGAATACGTGCCTGCGGTCGGCAGCAGATCGGGATCGTCGACGTCGGCACCGACCGTACCCGGCAATCGCGCGAGCCAGATCATCGGCATGCCATGCCACGCGCGCGTGAGGGCAAGCCACACCTCGCCGCCGTGTGTACTTATCGCTCCGATATCGCCGTGCACCACGGCGACCCGTCGCCAGAGCGCCCCGTCGCGCGTCGACCACAACGCGCTCAACAGATTCGCATGAAAAGCGCCCCGCGCCGCGGCCGAGATCGGCGCGGCACCCCACAAGCGGCCATCATCGGTTCGTCCCAACACCGCGAACGGAAACGCCGGCGCATTCACACGCATGAAACGGCCGGCGCGATCGCCGATGAGCACCCGGCCCAGGTGTGACCCGATCCAGCGCTGTCCGCTGACGTCACCGACCGGATAGAAGCGCCACTCGAGCAGCGCAGCATCCAACGCGCTAACGGACGGATCGATGGCCGGGAAGCCACGGTCGAGCTCGCTTGGGTTGCGCACGGAGTCAAGACCGCTCATGGCAGCGCGCACGTACCGTCCACCGCGGGTGAACAGCATGACGTCCTCTTCGGGCCGTATGAAATAGAGCGACCCGTCAGGTGCCGCTCCGAGTCCGTCGCCGACGGTGAACAGCGGATCGTGCGGCAACGCCGGAAACCAGAAGTTCACCAGATCGTTGCTGGCGGCGACGATGCGCTGCACGCCGTACGAGAATGAGAAGTAGGCCACGCCGTTGCGGTACGCCGTCTGATACACGGGGCTGCCGAGCGGCAGGATCGGCGCCAACGCATCGCCGTACGGCGAACCGGAAAACGAGAGCGGTTCGGCTAGGTCCGGGCCGAAGCGAGCGATCTGTCGAGCGATGTGACGCTGTCCATCGATCCACGCGAGATACCCGCCGATGATCGCGTACGCGCCGTTGTGCGCGACGCCGCCGATGCGAAAGCGCCGCGCGCCGATCTGCACCACGATGTAGGATCCATCGGACGTCTTATAGACCGCAAGCCGGTCGGTGGACTTCGACGACACGAACGCCGCGTTCGCCGGCACGTCAGAGGCGCGCAGCCGGCCCGGCGGCAACGCGCCACCCGCCGCTCCCGCCACCGACAGATCGTACGGCTCGCGCGACCCCTCGCGGATCGTCACGTCTGTGATCCCGGTCCACGCGACGGCGCCGGCGTGCCCGTCGCTCGAGAGCTGGGTCAACGTGCGGCGTTGCGCGTCGAGCAGATAGGCGAACGTCGGATTCGCGCTGCGCCAATCGCCGTGCACACCTGCGCCCGGAAATTCGGCTAACAGCACGGCGCGCGTGCCGCTGCCGTCGAATTGCGCTGCCCCGACCGGCGTCGCAGCCAGCGTGCCGAACGGCAGCGGCGCCAGATGTAAGAACCGGCCGTCGCGCAACGAGAGCGCCACATCCGGCGGCGGTGGGCCCGCGGCCGCTGCCGGGGTGCATGAGGCAAGCCATGCGACCGACGCGGCCCACGCGATCAGGCCGGCCACGATGGCCCGCATCTGACGGACGGCCCCCGTAACGTCGGACGCCCCAAGAACCGATATATAATCCATGCGCTCCACGTGGATTCACGCTCTTGCGACGGCCTTCATTGCGCGCCGGCAGATCGCAGCCGCGCTCGTCGCAGCGGTGGCGCTGACCGTCGTCGCGGCCCAAGTGCGCGGCAGTCAAGCCCCGTTCATGCCGCCGGCCGGATGGACGCCCATAGCGCCCCCGAAGGGCATACTCGGCGTGTGGGTGCATCCCGGCGATACGGCGTTTCGTCAGAACATCGTCGTCAGCGTCGAGAAGACGTCGCTCTCGACGGCGGCATACGGCCAGCACGACATCGCGCAGCTGCAGCAGAGTCTCGCCGGATTCCGGCTCGGAGCCGACCAGGCGACCACGACGTGCGGACGTTCCGCGCACTACCTTTCGTACGCCGGTCTGATCGACGGACACGAGGTCCTCTTCGAAAGCATGTCGACGATCATCAACGGCGTCGCGTGGTCCGCGATCTACTCGCGCCTGATGACGCAGCCGTCGCTGCCCGAAGCGCGTCAAGCGCTCACGACGCTGTGCGGCGAGGCGCCGAACCAAAACGTGCAACCCGTGCAACAGCAACAGCAGCTGCAGGCCACGCCCACGCCGAGCCCTGCGCCGCAATCGCCATCGCCGGAGCCGAATCCATATGGCACGCTCTAGCCGCGCGATCGCGCTCGCGATCGCCGCATTCGTCTGCCTGATGCCGTTCGCCGCGAGCGCGGACGCGAATCCCTACGCTCGCACGCCGCAAAAGGGCGACTCGGTGCGCTTCAGCGGCGCCGTGGGCGACGAGCAGTTCGGCTGGGGTTTCTACAACGAATATTGGTTGCAGACGTACTTGCGTTTCACGATCGAAGCGGCCCGCAACCCGTCGGTCTACGCGAAGAGCCAGGCGGCGCTCACAGCCATCGGGCAGCACACGCTCGTGTTGTCCAATGGTACGCGCGCCGTGGTCGAGGAAGTCAAGCCATACGAATACGGCGGACGCGAGGACGTCCAAGTCCGGGTCATGGTGCAGGATGGAGACCTGCGCGGCAACGAGGTATGGACGACCGCGGGCGAGCTCGTCGACAGCACGGGCAAAACCTACCTGAAATCCTGACCGGAAAGGGAATCCTCCCGTGCGGGTCTTAGGCAGGCATCATTCAGCCGTACGGCAACGTCGACGTCTTTGGGGGACCGCATGCTGCCGCCACCGAGCGAACTAACACCGGTCGAGCGAGTCCGGCGGGAGAACCGTTGGAATTTGTCGCTCGGTTTTGCATCCTCGGTGGTCGTCCACTTACTATTCGTCCTGCTCCTACTGTTGCTCGCAGCCGCGTATATCGAGTCGGGCCTGCAGAGCGAGGCGGTGCAGAACAGTCAGAACGTCATCGTCCAGACTCTCATCCGGCAGCCGCAGCCCCCCGCGAAACCACCCAAGCCGCGTCCGACTCCGCGCCCGCATCCGGTCGTCGTCCATCGCGCGGTCACGGTCCCCGTCCCGGTCGAGCTCGCCGCCAAGCACGGCGCGACGCCGCAGCCCACGCCGGTGCCGCACCCCAGACCGCATCCGCATCCGACGATCCAGCCCAAGGCATCGCCGTCTCCGTCGCCCGAGCCGTCGCCGACGCAGGTCGCGGTGCAGACGCCGCAGCCGACGTTGCCGCCCACGCCGAAGCCGACTCCGCAGCCGACGCAAAAACCGACGCCCGCGCCGACGCTGCCGCCGACGCCCAAGCCGACGCAAGTGCCGACGGTGCCGCCGACAATCACGCCGACCATCACGCCGACGATCACGCCGACGGCCAAGCCGACGATAGCGCCGACCGCGCCGCCGACAGCCAAACCGACCCAGGCGCCGACCGCGCCGCCGACCGCGAAGCCCACGCAGGCGCCGACGATCGCACCGACGCGTGCACCGACCGCCGCACCGACGACAGCCCCGACGACCGCGCCGACAGCGGCGCCGGCCGCGCCGACACGCGCGCCGACAAGCGCTCCGACGAGCGCGCCCAGCAGCGCGCCGACGACCGCGGCCAGCGCGCAACCGACCTCCGCTCCGCCAGGTCCGGCGGTCGCACACGCGGGCCCACAAGGCAACGCGTCCAGCCCCGGTCCGGCCGGCAATTCCAACAATGCGGGTCCGCCTGGTTCGCACGGCATCCCGTTGCCGATCCCCCTGCACACTCAGCCGCCTACGCCGCGGCCCACGCCGACCGCGTCGCCCACGCCGAAGCCGCGACCGACGGGCACGCCGAGCGCGGCGATCGACCGGCTTAACGCGACGCTCAACTCCACCCTGGACCAAGGTCCCGTCATCGGCTTCCACTATCGCACCGACAACGACGAGTTCTACCGCGCGGTGGCGCAGCTCACGGCGATGCTGGTGCACGACGAGCGCACGCAGCCCAAAGACATCGAGTACGTGTTGCGCAACGGCACGAAGTATAAGAAGCCCGACGGCACGATCTACGTCGTGTTGCGCGCGGTGAATTTCGCCGGTTACCGGATCTGCGTCGGCGTCACCGCGGACCCGTCGCACAAGTACGTCATCGGGGAATGCCCGCCGGACTACCTCGCGACGCCGCCGCCAGGCAAGTAAGCAGCGCGCAGGCAGACCGCGCACCAGATCGCGAGCGCTCCGTGCACGATGATCGCGATCCAGGTGAGCATGCCGATCAATCCTTGACCGAACATGCCGTAGAGAAAGAGCGCCGTCGCTCCGGTGTTGTACACGAGCATGCCGCCGACCACACCGGCGGCCGCGCGGCTGTCGACGTCATCTCGCGCGAGCCAGCACATGACACCAAGCGACAGCAGCGCAACGCCCACCAGGCGCCCGACCACCACGGGCATCGCTCCCTCGAGCGGCGTGCCGAACAGCAGCGACGCGATAAGCGACGGAACGGCGACCAGCGCAAGCCCTGCGCCGGCCTCGACGATGCTCATCACGATCAACAGCGCTCTCAAGATCGGACCTTAGGTGAGCTGATAGACGACCTCGCCGCCCTGGTAGTACGGCACGTAGGTCAGACCGGCGAAATGGTACTGCGCGACGCCGTTGTCGCTGGTCTGCGTATACCCCTTGGGCAGGTACGGAACGATGATGCCCTTGGGCGGCGACACGATCTGGTAGCCGCTGGACGTCTTGGTGTAGTAGTAGCCGCTGAAATAGTAGTACGGCGTGCTGTCGCCTTGTGCGTATACGGTCGTGTATTGCGGGGGCAATTGTGAGACCGTGGCGCCCGTCGGCGGCGCGACGACCGTGTAATTGGTTCCGCTCTGCTGGTAGAACGTGCCGCCATAGTACGCGTATGGCGTGTTGTTGACGTACACCGTCGTGTAGTTCGCGGGCATCTCGGCGGCGGTCACGGCCGAGCCGATCACCAGTCCCGTGGCCAAGCCCGCGACGCCCCAGCCCCAGCCGGAATAGTCCGGCCCGCAGCATCCCCAGCCTCCGCCATAATAGCCGCCGTGCCAGTCGTCGTTGTTGTAAAAGCTTTGCGCTTCATTGGTGCGCTGCGCGGACAGGTTGCTCGCCGAGCTCTGGCGGTTCGTCTCGTTGGTGCTGACCGCGTTCTGGCGCTGTGACTCGTTGCTGCTCACGTTGGTGTGGCTGCCCGCGTCGTCCGGCGCCTTGCTTTGCTGCCAGTTCTGCGCATTGTGGGAAGCGCTGCCCGAAGACGGGCGGTCGAATGACGCATCGCGCGCGCCAGACACGGAGCCCTGGCCGCGGAAATCGCCGCCGAAGCCGCCGCGATTGAAATCACTGTAGCCGCCGCTGTGGAAACCGCCACCGCCGCCGCGGAAACCGCCGCCACCGCCGCCGCCGCGGAAGGCCGAAGCGATGCCGCCGCACCCGACCCACACGAACGCGATGGCCGCAAGGCCGATGACAAGTCTGTTGATGATACGCGTGTTCATCTCGCGCTCCTCACTTGGACTTCTGGGGTGGCGGGAACGTCGTCTCGCCGTTATGCGGTTTGAGGAACTTGATCTGCCCGGCTCCGGCGGGCGGCGTGAACGCGAACACGCTGTCGTCGTACGCTTTGAAATCCCACTGGGTGAAGATCGCGGTATACTCAGGTGCGCCGGGCAGTTGCTTGTAATTGATGACCAGCTCGCGCACCAGCGGCTGATCGCCGTCTTGGATCCAGATCTGCCAGTCGATATCGGTCTGGCTGAAAGCGAGATGGCTCGTCGTTACGCCGGCGACCGTGCTCTTGCCGATATAGTATCCGGTCTTCACGTTGCGCATGAGCGTTCCGTACAGATCGGCGTACATGAAGTCGGACAGCGGCAGCGAGAAGTCGTAGGTCTGGAGCGTCTGGCGCAGCGTGCTTTCGAGCGTCGCCGAGGCCGGCACCGAGCCGTACACGTTCGCCGCTCGATCGTACAGCGTCAGCGATGTGGCATTTGCATAGACGTTGACCTGCCGGCGATCGCCGGTGAAGATGAAGGCCAGATCGCTCGGCCGGCGCTCCATCACCTGCGCCAGCGCGTGATACTGGACCTTGAACGCCGGCGGAAAGACGTCGTCGTCGGCGATCTGTGCCTGGAAACCGTACGACGACTGCTTGTTGAGATAGTCGCTCGCGGCCCTCACGAGACTCGACGCTCGCGGATCGATCGGCGGCGCCGTGGGCGGCGCCGCAGGCCGCGTCGACGGTGACGGGGTGGGCGCGGCCTGGCTCGCCACCGGAACAGCGATCGCCACGAGCAGCGCAACCGCTGCGGCGATCGAGCCTTTGCATGCGCACATCCTAAGGTTCAACATAGGGAAGCTCCTACGTATTTCGGACAATGCAGCGGAAGCCGACGTGGCACGTGCCGGTGTCGACGGGTTGCGCGATGCGCGCTGCGGGGCGGTAGCGCAGGCAGTAGTTCGGCGCGCAGAGGAACGAGCCGCCCTTGAGGACCTTGCGCGGTATGCGGATCTGCTGGTCGCGCGGATCGATGCTCTGATCGCGCGCGGCACCGCGCGGATTCTTGAATGATGCGGAGCAGCACGCAGACGAAACGGCCTCGCCGTGCGACTGGAACCAGTCTTGCGTCCACTGCCACACGTTGCCGCCCATGTCGTAAAGCCCGTATCCGTTCGCGGGGAACGAAGCCACCGGCGCCGTGCGTGCGAAGCCATCCAGCAACAGATTCTCGGTCGGGAAATCGCCCTGCCATGTGTTGGCCATCAGCTTGCCGCCGGGCGCGAATTCGTCTCCCCACCAGAAGATCTTGCCGTCTAGTCCGCCGCGTGCCGCGAATTCCCACTCGGCTTCTGTCGGCAGCTCTTTGCCTGCCCACTTCGTGTATGCTTCGACGTCTTCCAGGGCGACGTGCACGACGGGATGCTGTTCGAGGCCTTCGATCGAGCTCTCCGGCCCATACGGATGACGCCAATCCGCGCCGAGCACGTAGCTCCACCAATTGAAATGGTTGCGCCGATCGACGTGGCCGGTCGGTTGCGCGAAGACCACCGAGCCGGGACTTGCGAGCAGCTCGGGCAGGCCGCCCGGATAGTCGGCCGGGTTGGGCAGCCGCTCGGCCAGCGTGACATAGCCGGTCGCATCGACGAACTTCTTGAAGTCGGCGTTGGTCACGGTCGTGCGATCCATCCAAAAGCCGTCGACCGTCGCTTCGTGGACCGGCGCCTCCTCGCGGTAGAAATCTGCCGAGCCCATGCGGAACGTGCCGCCTGGGATCCACACCATATTGGGGAACGGCGGATCCTGGGCGTTGGTCGCCGGGCCGGGTGTCGTCTTCATGATGCGCCGGGCTTCGCGCCGCACAGCACGTAGTCCCGCGCTCTTGAGCGCGGGCCGAGGATGTAGTAGCGCGTTCTCTGAACGCGCCCAGATGCTAACTGCTCCGAGCGTCGCAGGCGCCCCGAAGATACTACTGCGCCTCGAGGGACTGATCGTGCTAGCCAGCGGGTCGTGGAGCGGTCGAATTTATTCGACCGTCCAACGCGTCACACACCGGCGACGATCCCCGACGCCGTGCGGTGCGCCAGCGCCATGATGGTGAGCATCGGGTTGACGCCTGAGGCCAGCGGAAAGACCGATCCGTCCGCCACATAAAGACCCTGCGTCGCATGCACCGCGCCGCGCTCGTCCACGACGCCGTTGGTGGCGTCGCGATTCATGCGGCACGTGCCCATCTGATGGGCCGAGTACACCGCCATCCGGTTTGGCCCGGCATCGTTGAGCAGGATCGCCTCGCTGAATGCGCGCCGCCGCTCCGGCGTGGCTTCGTCACGCGTCAGTTCCATGATGCGTTGATGCAACGTGATCACCCGACGGGCGCCGGCGGCAAAAGCGACCTCGACGCATCCGTTGAGCCCGTCAAGCATGTGGCGCGTATCGTACTCGTTGACTTTATAGCGCACGTCGGCGCGCGCATCCAATCCGACGAAGCCTTCGCCGCGATCGCGCGTCAGCGAGATCAGCGCAGCTGCATACGGAGTTTCGCGCATCGCGGCGGCATGCTGCTCGCGCGAACGCCAGGGCAGCGAGAACGCTGACAGACCCGGATGCGCCGGTGCCACTTCCATCTTCGCTCCGTACGCATCGTCGAGGTCGCCGAACTGGTCGGAGTACACGGTCTGCATCGGCCCGGCGAACGTGTCCACCCGCTCGTCGAAGCTCGCGAACAGCGCGGTCGTGGGGTGCAGCTTGAGATGCCGCCCGACGTGCGGCAAGGTCACCCCGCTGCGCGCGAGGATGCCTGGCGTGCGCAGACTGCCCGCGGCGAGCACCACAGTAGGCGCGTGGACGTGCAATCTTCTTCCTTTATATGTGGCTGCCACGCCCGCCGCCGCGGCGCGCTGGAGCAGTACGTGGTCCACGCGCGCCTCGGCGATGATCTGTGCGCCGGCGGCGACCGCGTCGCGCAGGTACGTCGCGGGCCCCGAGCGCTTGGCGCCGTAGACGCAGCCGAAACCGCAATACCCGCAGCCCTCGCCGCAGCCCACGCTGTTCTTCGGATTCTCTGCCGCATGCCACCCGAGCGCCTGGCAGCCCGCAAGAAGCAAGGCGTTGTTACGGTTATGGTCCTTCGACGATGCGAGCTCGAGCCGCGCCGACACCGCATCGTAATGCGGCGCGAGACCCGCCGCGAAATCGATGCTGCCGCTGTCCTCGCTCCACTGCGCCGCGACTTTGTCCGAGATGCGCAGCGACGTGCACCAGTTGATCGTCGTGCCGCCGCCGACGCACGCGCCGGCCAGGAGCACGACGCCGAGATCGTCGGTCGCCGCCAGCGCATGGTCGAGATAGTAGCGTGCCATCGAGTCCGCTTCGAGCTGGTTGAAATCTGCGACAT
>DATFYX010000069.1 GCA_035314825.1 Candidatus Eremiobacteraceae bacterium | reverse complement strand
GACGAGGCACAGACGGCTCTTGCGATCGAGCAGGTCCGCGCGCGTCTGTTGCGCCAGCGCCGCCGATGGTTGCAGCGGCCTGGGGATCCCCGTCATGCCGCGCTCGTCGCCCAACTCAGGCGGCTGCAGAATCCGCAACTCGCCGCGTATCGCTGCGAGGGGATCACTATCTTATCGGAGCCGTTCAACGGCGTGACGCGCGCGGTGGAACCGGCGCCGCGCGGGCGCGCCCGAGCGCTGGTCGCAGCGATGATGGGCGAAAAGCCGCCGGCGGCGTTATTCGACGCGCTTGCGTGTTATGGCGAGGCCGCCCTTTCGGCGGCGGCGGCGGCCGGCGTCAGCATCGCGACGGTTCCCGAGGGTCAAGCGTTTGCGAGCTTCTCGTCGTCGGTCGCCCGCTGCGCGCCGTCGATCGATCAATGGCCGTCGCCGCCTTCCGGCTTGTTCGTGGTTGAGGAGAAGCGCATCCTACTGCGGGAGCGCTCGTTGCGCATGACGGGCGCGCATGAATTCGCGCATGCGATCGATGCGCTGCTGGCGCGCAAGAAGCGGTCGTACTTCTCATACGAGAGCGAAGAACTGCGATACTATTTCGCGACCGCCACCGGATACGTCAACGAATACGCCGCGAGCAGCCTTGATGAGTATTTCGCGGAAAGCATGCGTGCCTACGTGGAAGTCAACGACGAGCGCTGCGCGTGGCTGCCTCTGACACGTCAGGACCTGTACTTGCGTGACCCCAGGATGTTTGCACTCATCGAGCGTCTCTTCAGGAGCAAATTCGGTGAAACGGAGCGGCGGGTCGTCTCGCGAGCTGGCGCCTAAGCTGGAAGCGGCCGCACGTCCGGTTCGACCCAGCTCGCTCGCGCGTGCTCGGAGAAGAGTTGAGCCCGCGAATAGAATCGCAGCGGAAGGTCCTTGTCGAGCAGGCGGTTGTCCAGATCGATGAGCTCGTCGAAAGCGGCGTCGGGATGGTCCGCGACGTGCGCCGCGACCAGTCTGACCCACAGCGCCGTCAATGTGAAATGGAACTTTGGCGCGTGCCCGTGGTGCGCTGCAAACCGGCGGATCGTTTCGATCATCGCCGGTTCGGCATCTTGGGCGCCGCGACGCCGTACATAGAGAAAAGCTGCGCGAAGGTGGTCTCGGTGGTGAAAGGCGTGATTGGGGACCGCCCCCGTTTCGAGCGCGCGGAGAAAAGCATCGTCCGCCCCATCCATCATCGGTTGCTCCGTGCTTGCTCTCTTTTGAAATAGCTGGCAAGCGGTTTCCAGTAGCTCGTATGCCAGCCGCTCGTGAATCCCTTGGCAAGCGACGCGGGTTTTGCCGGGACGCCGGAGTGCACCATCGTCAGTTCCGTCTTCTTGCCCTTGGATTTCAGACGAAGGTCGAGGATCGATTCGTCGGCGCCGCGCGGCCACGATCGCGATTTCCAAGTCTGCACGATCCGCTTGCCGGGGTCTAGCAGCAAGAAGCGTCCGCTGACATAGCCGTTCCAAGCAGTCATCTTGCCGCCGGGCTTCGGGATCGAGGACGCTTTGGCGCCGGTGAATGATGCGTGGCGCTTGGCATTGACATAGGCGTCGTACACATCGCGCGCGGGCGCGTTTATTCGCACTGTTTGCTCGATCGTGGTCGTCTTCACGTTTACCTCACTGCGGCGTTTGACGATAAGCGAGTAATAGCACGAGCAGCATCCAATTCACGGCGTGTCCGGTCCAACAGAACGGACACGGCATGCGCGTGATGAAAAGCAGGCTGTACGCCAGATAAGCGGATAGTGCCGCCGCCAGGAGCGCCGCCACTAGGGCCGCGTCGTACACGAGCGGCGTGTTCAAGAACCAAGCGGCGATAAGCAAGAGCGCGTAGTACGCGATACCGAACGACGAGTTGGCCACGCCGCCGAACACGCGGGCGCGAGGTTGCTGCACGACGCTCGGCTCCGCGACCTCGCCGCGCGCATAGCGATTGGCCTTTCCTTGCATGTAGACAGCGCCATACAGGCCGATGAGGCACAGCGCATCGATGCAGACCGAGAACGCGATTCCGGTCAAACGCCGACGTTGAAATCGCGCAGCGCCGCGTTGAGCGAGGTCTTCTTGTCAGTCGATTCGCTGCGCTCGCCGATGATCAACGCGCACGGCGTGCCGAAGAGGCCGCCGGGGAAAGTCTTAGATTGCATTCCTGGGATCACGACCGCGCGCGTGGGGACTTCACCTTTGTAGACCTTTGCCGGCTGCTGCATGACGTCGATGATAGGCGTCGATCCCGTGAGCACCGTGCCGGCGCCGAGGACGGCCTCCTTGCCGACGTATACGCCTTCGACGACGACGCAGCGCGAACCGATGAACGCGCCGTCATCGATGATGACGGGCCGCGCCGTCGGCGGTTCAAGCACGCCGCCGATGCCGACGCCGCCCGAGAGATGCACGTTGGTGCCGATCTGCGCGCAGCTGCCCACGGTCGCCCACGTATCGACCATCGTGCCCTCGCCGACGTACGCGCCGATATTGATGAACGACGGCATCAGTACGGTATTGGCCGCGAGGTATGCGCCGAAGCGCACAGCGGCCGGCGGCACGATGCGGATGCTGGTGCGATTCTCCCACATCGACTTGAGCGGGATCTTATCGTAAAAACGCATCGGTCCGGCTTCGCTCGGTTCGGCGTTGTGCATGGCGAAATACAGTTCGATCGCCTGCTTGACCCAATCGTTGACCACCCACTGCCCATCGACGGGTTCGGCCGCGCGCAACCAACCGTTGTCGAGCGCGCCTACGGTACGTTCAACCGCCTTGCGCACCGGTGCGGTGGTGAGGAGCTGTCGATCGTCGTACGCGGCATGGATCGTCATCGAGAGCTGTTCTCGGTCGAGCTGGACCTGCATGAGGTGAGACGTTAGAGGAGCGGCGCTTCGGGGCCTCGTCCCGCGCTCGTTGACACCCTCGCGGAGCCCATAGTATAATTTGTAGTCCGTTCCCGGGTGGTGTAACTGGTAACACGCCTGACTCTGAATCAGGAGACTCGAGGTTCGAAACCTTGCCCGGGAGCCACTCCTTCCACCGGTTGATCTGCATTCGACCGGTTCTCGGCCCCATCGTCTAGAGGCCTAGGACGCCGCCCTCTCAAGGCGGAGACAGGGATTCGAATTCCCTTGGGGCTACCACTTATAGAATCCGTCTTACACCGTATGCGATGAGCCCAGAACAGATAAGTGCGATTGCCGCTGTCGGCACCTTTGTCGTGATTGCGGCTACCGCGTTTGCCGCCATCGCGCAGCTGCGTCACTTGCGGAGCAGCAATCAGATCAGCGCGATCACCGGGGTCCAGGAAGTCATCGAGTCGGCCGAATTCCGCGCCGCGAGGCGCTTCATTCAAAATGAGTTTCCTCGTCTCATGAAGGAACCGCAGTTTCTCCCCCGGATCGAGCAAAGGGTCTTGGATGATGACCTTGCGAGTCTCAATCTTGTGGGTAACATATTTGAGAATTTGGGAGCATTTTGCAAGTACGGCATAATCGACAAGGAAATCGTGTGCGACCTCTTTTCGGGCCCGATTCTCTCGAGTTGGAACGTGATGATGCCCGTCATCGCGATCAGGCGTCGGAGCCTAAACGCGCCGGCTCTATTGGAGAACTTTGAGTATCTCGCGATGCTATGCGAGGATTTCGAGACGCGTCACCCAGATGGTGCTTATCTGCGAGGGGCGCGACGCATGCGCGTCGAGGAGCCAAGGGCGGTCGAGCCCGTCGAGCGGAAAGGGCAGGAATAGGCGAGCAGCGATCGGCTACGCCCGGCCGAGAGAAAACACTCACAACGCGAGGCGGGGTGGATTCTCCGGAAACGCCCTATCCAAAAAGCCGCCGAGCCCTCTCAAGGCGCAGACAGGGATTCGAATTCCCTTGGGGCTACCATCGATCAACGGTGCCGAAAATAGGACACGAGCGAATCGCCAAGCCTGCGCTCGCAGATTACCTCGCGGTGATGAGCCGCGCGGTGTTCCAGGCGGGGCTCAGCTGGGCGGCGATCGACAGACAGTGGGAACCGTTGCGCAAGGCGTTCGATAATTTCGATCCGCGTAAGGTATCGAGGTATCGCGCAAAGGATATCGCTCGCATCATGGCCACGCCCGGCATCCTTCATAGCGAGCGGAAGATCCAGGCGACGATTGCGAACGCCGCGACCATGCTCGATCTGGACAAAGAGCATCGCGGATTTCGCAACTACCTGGGTTCCCACAAGACGTACGAAGGATTGACGGCCGACCTAAGGCGCCGATTTTCGTACGTCGGCGATATCAGCGCTTATTATTTCCTGTATCGCGTGAATCACAAAGTGCCGGTCTTCGCGCGTTGGATCAAGACCGTCGAGGGCGATCATCCACGCATTCGAGAGATGGTTTCCCGGTAACGCTCTAACCGCGTTTCTTTCCGCGCTCGTTCTCTGCCACTCGCGCCTTCACCAATTTCTTGATGAGCGTCGCAGATAACGGTTTGTCCAGCGGGAAGCGGATGGTCCCTTTCGACGAGTCGTGATTCTTGAGCTCGCTCTTGAACTTTCGGATCACCACCATGCTCATCGGGAAGAAGCTGCAGTGGTTCGAGAACGCGGCGAACGCCACGAGGCCGCCCTTGTATCTGAACGTCGGGATCTTATAGCTGAGGGTCTCCGTCGCATCAGCCGGCGCGGCTGATCGGATGGCCGCACGCACCTTGCGTAACGTGCTGCGCCCAGGCTCCGGAACGCCCGCAATGTACTTGTCCACGTCCTTACCGTCGGCAGGTTTGGCCTTTTTCATGGGCACCTCACCGCGGGCGTTCCCTTCAAGGCTGTGAACCCCTGGGGCGTTTCTTAGGTACGGCCGGCGGCCCAACTTCCGTACTCCCCCTGAAGCCCGGCACCCGTGGCAACCACTATGCTTTGGGCAGACACTCTTGCTGCTCGCTCGTAGGGGGTACCACAAATGCGTCTCTCAATCAATAAAGCCATCGATGCCGCCGCCGCCGTTCTGCTGATCGCCGTGCTGTTCGCGCCCTTGGCCGGCCAGCTCCGACCAGCGCAACCTCACCGGACCCACGTGACCGCCATGCATGCGCCGGCGATCGCCGCGTTGCACAACGGGGCGCACGTGAAGCAGTAGACCCGCGCCGCAAAGGCAAAACAAGCCTACTGACACGTCCGTTTCGGGGGGATATTGCAAGCAGTCATTCTCGTCGGCGGCGAAGGTACGCGGCTGCGGCCGCTCACCTACGCCCTGCCCAAACCGATGGCCCCATTGCTCGGGCGCCCGTTCATCGGTTGGATCATCGAGCGCCTGCGCCAGGCGGGCGTGGAGCACGTCGTCTTGTCGTGCTGCTATCTCCCCGAAGCGATCGAAGCGCATTTCGGCGATGGCCGCTCGCACGGCGTCACGCTGCATTACGTCCACGAAGAAGAGCCGCTGGGCACCGCCGGCGCGATCAGAAACGCGATCGCACACATCGACGGCACGATCTTCGTCTGCAACGGCGACATCCTCGCGGGCGTCGACCTGCGCACGCTGCTGGCCGCACACCGCAAGAACGATGCTGTCGCCACCATCCACACGCGGCCGGTGGACGATCCGAGCCAATTCGGCGTCGTCGAGACGGATGCTGACGGCCGCGCGCAGCGTTTCGTCGAGAAGCCGGCACCCGGAGAGACGTCGGCGCACGACATCAATGCCGGAACCTACGTGCTCGAGCCCGAGGCGGTGGAGGCGATACCGTCGGGGCGTCCGGTCTCGATCGAGCGCGAGACGTTTCCACTGCTGATCGACTCGACGCACCGCGTGTTCGCCGTCGCGACGCAAGACTATTGGATCGACGTCGGCCGGCCGGACACCTATCGGCAGGCACATCGCGACATTCTTTCGGGCAAGTACTCGCGGCCGTTGGGCGTCGAGCTGTCACCGGGCGTCTGGTCGGCCGACGGTGCAGCACTGCCTCGCGACGTGAAAGTGCACGGGCCGGTCTACATCGGCGCGGGCGCGCGCATCGGCGCGGGTGCTACGCTCGAGCCATACGCCGTCATCTACGACGCGTGCTTCATCGGACCGCGCGCGACCATCGGCGATGCGATCCTGTGGCCGGGCTGCAGCGTCGGCGAGCACGGCGTCGTTCGCGGCGCGATCCTCGGACTTGACGTGGCGGTCGAACCAAAAGCCGCCGTGCCCGCAGGCTCAGTGCTTGGGCGCGGCGAGCGCGTCACCGCCGCGCGCTGATGGATCCGCTCGAGCAGCTCAACGACGAGCAGCGCGCTGCCGCGTCGCACACCGACGGAGCGGTCCTCATCTTCGCAGGCGCGGGCAGCGGCAAGACGCGCGTGCTCACGCATCGCATCGCGTATCTGCTCGCCGGCGGCAAGGTCCCGGCGCATCGCATCCTCGCGGTGACGTTCACGAACAAAGCGGCCGGCGAGCTGCGCACGCGTTTGCAGCAGCTGGTCGGCGAGGCGGCGCACGGCCTGTGGGTCGGCACGTTCCATTCGATCGGCGTGCGCATGCTGCGGCGCAGCGGCGACATCGTCGGCGTCGCGCCGAACTTCGTCATCTACGACGAAGCCGACCAGCGCACGCTGCTCAAAGAGATATTGCGCGATCTGAACATCGACGAGCGTAACTATCACCCCGGCGCCGTGCTGCGCCACATCAGCCGAGCCAAGGAACGCCTGCAGGATCCGCTTGCGTACGCCGACAGCGCGGATGGCCAGCTCTCGCCGGTCGTCGCATCGCTCTACAGCGAATACCAGCGCCGCCTCAGCCAGGCGAACGCGCTCGACTTCGACGACCTCATCATGCGCACGATCGCGCTGCTCGAACGCCCAGTGGAAGGCAAGGCGTGGCGCGAGCGTTTCGAATACGTGCTCGTCGACGAATATCAAGACGTCAACGAGGCGCAGTACCGCATGGTGCGCGGGCTTTCCCAAGGCAGCGGCAACATCTGCGTCGTCGGCGACGACGATCAATCGATCTACGCGTTCCGCGGCGCCGACCATCGCATCATCTTGCGCTTCGAGCGCGACTTCCATAACGCCGCCACCTATCGCCTCGAGCGCAACTACCGCTCCACATCGCCCGTGTTGTCCGCCGCAAACGCGCTGGTCTCGCACAACACGCAGCGCCATCGCAAGAACCTGTGGACCAATCGCGAGGGCGGCAAGCCCGTTCGCGTCTACGCGGCGACGACCGAGCGCGACGAGGCGCGCTTCGTCGTCGACACGATCCATCAAGGCGTCAACGACGAGGGCCGCAGCCTGAGCGATCACGTCGTGCTCTATCGCACGAACGCGCAGTCGCGCGCCTTCGAGGAAGCGTTGCTCGTGGCCGGCATGCCGTATCGCGTGGTCGGCGGCGTCGGGTTCTACGCGCGCGCCGAGATCAAGGACGCGCTTGCCTATTTGCGCTACGTCACCAATCGCGACGACGGGATCAGCCTGCGCCGCATCATCAACGCGCCGCGCCGCGGCATCGGCCAAGCGACGCTCAACGCGATCGGCGACGAGGGCGCGCGCCGCGGGCTCTCGTTCGCGCGGGCGATGCTCGACCCCGATGTGATCGCCGGCGTCGCGCCCAAGAAGGCGAGGGATCTGGCGGCTTTCTTCCGAGACATCGACGCGTTTGCGGTCATCGCCGCCGATCAAGGTCCGTCGGCCGCGCTGGTCTCGGTGCTCGAAGACACCGGCTACGTCAAAGAGCTGCGCGACGAAGATACGGTCGAGTCGCGCTCGCGCGTCGAGAATCTCGAAGAGCTGATCGGCGTCGCGCGCGAGTATGAAGAGCGCGAAGGCCCCGACGTCGCCGGCTTCCTCGCCAATATCTCGCTGGTCTCCGACCTCGACGCGATGGACAAGGGCGGATCTGCCGTCACCCTCATGACGCTGCACATGGCCAAGGGTCTCGAATTCCCCGTCGTGTTCCTGGCGGGCCTCGAAGAGGGCGTGTTCCCGCATAACCGCGCGCTGATCGATCCTCATGAGATAGAAGAAGAGCGACGGCTATGCTACGTGGGCGTGACGCGTGCTATCGACGAGCTGTACTTGAGCCACGCGAAGCGGCGCACGACCTTCGGCAGCGCCTATCTGCATCCGCCTTCGCGCTTCCTCAACGAGATGACCGGGCTCGAGTTCTTGAACGCACCGCCGCTGTCGCCGGTCGGTTCGGGCGGCACGTGGGAAGAGCTGGCGACGCCGGCGCCGATCGCGCGCGAGGTCGAGCTGGTCGTCGGCGATGCGGTGACGCATCCGAAATTCGGCTCGGGCACGGTGTTGGAGGTGCGCGGCGCGGGTGGCGATGCGTTCGTCACCGTCGACTTCGGCGCTGTCGGACGCAAGAGCATCATGCTCAACTACGCGAAGCTCGAGAAAGTCGCGAACTGACCGGCACAAGGGCCGGCTTGTCCCGCTCTTGAAACGTCGAGTGAGATGATACGGGCTGGTGTGGCCGGCGCGAACGGCAAGATGGGCACGCTGACGTCGACCGCACTCGGCACCGCTGAGGGGATCGAATACGTCGGCGGCCTGGTGCGAAAAGGGACCGCCTTTCCCGGCCAGTTCGACGATATCGACGCGTTCGTCGAGCGCGCTCACCCCGATGTGCTGGTGGATTTCTCGCTCTTCCCGGATTCCAAACGCATCGTGCTCGACGCGCTCGAACGCGGTGTGCGGGTCGTGATCGGAACGTCGGGCTACGGCGAAGACGACTTGGCCGAGGTGCGCTCGGCGGTCGAACGCACCGGTATCGGCGCGATCTTCGCCCCCAACTGCGCGCTCGGCGCAGTGCTGATGATGAAATTCGCGACGCTCGCGGCGCCGCATTTCGACGCGGTCGAGATCGTCGAGACGCACGAAAGCGGAAAGAAGGACGCGCCATCCGGCACCGCGATGGCGACGGCGCGTCGCCTCGCGAGCACCGGCGCGTTCGCACGCGCCGAGACCAAAGTCGTCAAAGCCGCCGGCGCGCGCGGCGCCGATGTCGGCGGCATCGGCGTGCACAGCCTGCGCCTGCCGGGCATGGTCGCGCAGCAAGAAGTGCTCCTAGGCGGTCACGGCGAGATATTGAGCATCCGCCACCACTCGCTGTCGCGCCAGTCGTTCATGCCGGGCGTGCTGCTCGCGGTGCGCGCGGCTGAGAAGCTCGACCGTTTCGTCGACGGATTGGAAAGCCTCGTATGATCAGCCCCAGCCGCCGCCGGCTCAACGTCGCGATCGTCGGCGCCGCCGGCCTGGTGGGCGAGACCGTGGCGCGCATTCTTGAAGAGCGTGAATTCCCGATCGGATCGCTGCGCGCATTCGGCACGACTCGCAGCGCCGGGACCCGTCTAAGCGTCGCTGGCTGCGAGGCGCAGGTCGAATCGCTTGACGACGCGCGCGAGCCGTTCGCGGGCATCGACGTCGCGTTTTTCTCAGCGGGCGACACCGTCAGCCGGCGCTTCGCGCGCGAAGCGGTGGACGCGGGTGCGCTGGTCGTCGATAAGTCGGGCGTGTATCGCTTGGATCCGCTGACGCCGCTCGTCGTGCCCGAAGCGAACGCCGGGGCCATCGGCGCCCATCGCCTCATCGCCAATCCGAACTGTTCGACTATTCCGCTGGCGGTGGCGCTGGCGCCGATCCAGCGCGAATTCGGCCTGGCGTGGGTCAGCGTCTCGACCTATCAGAGCGTCTCCGGCGCGGGCAAAGACGCACTGGCTGAATTCGAAGCCCAAACGCGCGGCGACGAGGCGGTGAAGTTCTTGCCGCGCCGCATCGCCGGCAACGTGATTCCGGAGAACGGCCCATGGGACGAATCCGGATACGGCGAGGAAGAACGTAAGATCGCGGCCGAGCTGAAGAAGGTTCTCGGGCGGCCGGATCTGCCGGTCTCGGCGACCTCCGTTCGCGTGCCGGTCGCGGTCGGCCACAGCGAAGCGGTCTCGTTCATGACCGCCCGACCGGCGACGCGCGATCAGCTCGCTGCGCTGCTGCGCACCGCCCCGAGCGTCCGCTTTTACGACGGCACCGCATACGCGACGCCGCTCGACGTCGCAGGCGCGGGCGACGAGGTGCACGTCGGCCGCCTGCGCGCCGATACTGCGCACGCCGGCGCGTTCATGCTCTGGCTCGCGTGCGACAACCTCCGCAAAGGCGCGGCCACGAACGCGGTGCAGATCGTCGAACATGCGCTGCGCGCCGCCCAGGTGCCCGCATGAAGAACACCGCAGCCGAGATCGTCGTCATGAAGTTCGGCGGATCGTCGCTCGCGACGGACGAGCTGCGCCGCACCGCAGTGCAACGCGTCAAAGAGGAGATCGCCGCCGGCAAACATCCGGTCATCATCGTGTCGGCGATCGGCCGCCGGCCCGATCCATATTCGACTGACACGCTGCTCGGGTTGGCTCCGGGCCGGGTCGGCGCCAACCGCGATCTGCTCGCGTCGAGCGGCGAAGCCATCAGCGCGGCCATCTTCGCCAGCCTGCTCGAGGAACAAGGCGTGCCCGCGCGCGCGATGACCGGCGGGCAGGCCGGTATCCACACGGACAAACGCCACGGCGATGCGCGCATCGTGCGCACCGATCCGCTTCCCGTTCGCGCGCGGCTCGGCGCGGGTCACGTGCCGGTCATCGCCGGCTTCCAAGGCATCTCACCTGATGGGGCGATCACCACACTGGGCCGAGGCGGCAGCGACCTCACCGCCGTCGCCTTGGCCACCGCGCTCGGCAACGTGCGCTGCGAGATCTTCACCGACGTCGACGGCGTGATGACGGCCGACCCGAAGCGCGTGGCGAAAGCGCACACGGTCGGCGAGCTGACGTTCGAAGAGGCTGACGAGCTCGCCGCGAACGGCGCATCGGTCATGCACGATCGCGCGGCTCAGATGGCGCGTGAAGAGAAGACCTCCTACTCGGTGCGCGGACTGCGCTCGGGCGCCGGCACCGACATCGAGGCCGACCGGACGATCGAGCCCGGTAAGCCGGTCAGCGGCATCGCGACCATCACCGGCTACGCGTTCTTGCACGCGGTGCCCGAGGCTGCCGCCATGCCCGGCGGCTGGGAACTGGATGCCCTGCGCGTGCTCAAGGACGAGCGCATCAGCATCGACTGCGTCAACGTCAATCGCGCCGGTTTCTTCTTCTGCGTGCCGGGCGACGATTTGCACAACGCCCGCGTCTGTCTAGAGAAGCTGCCGCTCAGCTTGCGCTTCACGCGCGACTGCGCGAAGATCTCGATCGTCGGCGCCGGCATGCGCGGTACGCCCGGCGTGATGTATCAGGTCGTGCGGGCGCTGATGGACGCCGGCGTGCCCATCATCCACTCGACCGACTCCAACATCACCATCTCGATCCTGGTGCCGGGGGCGCAGGCAGCCGCCGCCGAAACCGCACTGCACCGGCACTTCGAACTAGGATAGGCGGATCTCATGGCACGTTTCGGACCGGTCGTCACCGCGATGATCACACCCATGCGCGACGATGGCTCCGTCGACTACCCTGAAGCGCGCCGTCTCGCAAGCTGGTTATGCGAACGCGGCAGCACCGGACTCGTGCTCGCGGGCACGACAGGCGAGTCGCCGACGCTGCGCGACGATGAGAAGGTCAAGCTGTTCCGCGAGATCGTCGCCGAGATCGGCGGACGCGCCAAGGTCATCGCCAACACCGGCGGCAACGACACGCACCACTCGATCGAGCTGAGCAAGCAGGCACAGGCCTGTGGCGTCGACGCGCTCCTCGTGGTGGGGCCCTACTATAATAAGCCGCCTCAGGCCGGCCTTATCGGACATTTCAGCGCGATCGCCGACGCGGTCGAGATCCCGATCGTGATCTACAACATCCCCGGCCGCACGGCGGTCAACATCCTGCCGGAGACGATCGCCACGCTGAGCGATCATCCGCGCATCGCGGGCGTCAAAGAGTCGAGCGGCGATCTCATGCAGATCGGCGAGCTCATCACCAAAGTCGCCAAAGACTTCGACGTCTACTCGGGTGACGACCACCTGACCCTGCCGATCATGGCGATCGGCGGCTGTGGCGTGGTCAGCGTCGCCAGCCATGTCGCGGGAGATGAGATCCGCGCCATGTGCGACGCCTATGCGGACGGTGATGTCTTGCAGGCGGCACAGCTTCATCAGGCGGTGCTGCCGCTCATCAAGGCGCTGTTCGCAGTGACCAGCCCCATCCCGGTGAAGGCGGCGATGCAGCGCTTCGGGTTCGCTACCGGCGCGTGCCGCCCGCCGCTGTGCGCGTTGACCCCCGAGCAGGAGCGCGCGCTCGATCGCGCGCTTGCGCCGTGGCGCGACCGGGTCCACTCGACCGTATGACCGCACCCGCGCTCGAACGCGCGGGGCTGCAGATCCTCGGATGCCGCGTGGACCGCGTCGATGCCGCGGGAGCCGCAGCGCGCATCGCGGATCTTATCGAACAACGCAAAGCCGCGCACGTCGTGACGCTGGGCGCCGAAATGGCAAATCTCGCATACGACGACGCGAGTTACCGCGACGTGATCAACGCCGCCGATCTCGTCGTCCCCGACACCGTGGGCATCGTGGCCGCTTCCCGATTGCTCGGAGCACCGTTGCCCGAACGCGTGGCCGGCATCGACCTGCTCGAGCGCCTGTGCGCCGACGCCGCAGTGAAAGGCCGTCCGGTGTATCTGCTCGGCGGCGCCGACGGCGTCGCAGCGGATGCGGGCCGTGCCCTGCGCCAGCGCTACCCCGGTCTTCGCATCGCGGGCGTCGAGCACGGCTATTTCGCCGATAGCGATGCGTCCGCAATCGCGCAGCGCATCCACTCATCGGGCGCGCGCTTAGTGCTCGTCGGTCTTGGCTTTCCGCGCCAAGAGCGCTTCATCCATGAGAATCTGGAGCACGTCGGGCCGGCGGTGTGCGTCGGCGTCGGCGGCTCGTTCGACGTGATCGCCGGACGCCTGCCCAGAGCGCCGCGCCTGATCCGCGCCGCGGGTCTCGAATGGCTCTATCGTCTGGCGCGGGAGCCGCGCCGGTTCCGCCGCCAGCTCGCGCTGCCGCTCTTCGCGGTGCGTGCGCTGCGCCAGTCTTTGCGCGCGCGGGTAGGCGCTTCGAGCGCCCGGGTCAAATAGCGGGCCGCATATGCGCGGTATGATACTGGCGGGCGGCCTTTCAACGCGGCTGTATCCTCTCACGCTGAAATTGCCCAAGCCGCTCGTGCCGGTGCTCGATCGGCCGGTGGTCGCGCACGTGCTCGATTACCTGCGCCGTTTCGACGTCGACGATATCTCGATCAACGTGCATTATTTCTCCGACGCGGTGCGCCAGTTCGTCGGCGACGGATCGGCCTGGAAAGCGAACGTCACGTATCTCCACGAGACCGAGCTCATGGGCAGCGCAGGGGCGGTCAAGCAGCTCGCCGCGCGCTTCACGGAGACGTTTGCGGTCATCGGCTGCGACGATGTGACCACGCTCGACCTGCGCGCTGCTATCGACTTCCATCGCGCGCATGACGCGATGGCCACGATCGTGCTGGCGCGCGCGGCCGACGTCAGCCACTACGGCGTGGTCGTGACCGACGCGGATGGCCGGATCCGCAGCTTTCAAGAAAAGCCGGCTCCCGGCACCGAGTTGAGCAAGCTCGTCAACACCGGAGTCTACATCTTCGAACCCGGCGTGCTCGAACACATCCCGGCGAACACGTTCTACGATTTCGGCAAGCAGGTGTTCCCGCATCTGCTGCGCTCGCAAGAGCGCTTCTTCGGGATGGTGCAAGACGCGTATTGGTGCGACGTCGGCACGCCCACGGAATACCGGCGCGTCCACCGCGACGCGCTCGAAGGCCGCGTGCGGCTCACGCCGGGCGAGGGCGCGGTCGTTCGCGACGGCGTGCTGCTCGGCCGCGATGCGCGCGTTGATCCAAGCGCCACGATCGTCGCCCCATCGTGCATCGGTCACGGCGCGGCCATTGAGGCGGGCGCCACCGTCGAGCGCTCGATCATCTGGAGCGGCGCCAAGGTCGGAGCCGGCGCGCGCGTGCGCGACGCGGTGATCGGCAATGGCGTCACCATCGACCCTGGCGCGGTGATCGAAGGCGGCGAGCACGCCGCCGCGACGCTCACGCGCTGACGCTGGTAGGCGGTGCGCGTGAGACGAGCGTTGCTGATGGTGGCCCTCGTCGCGCTGGCGGCTGCGCCGGCGCGAGCCGAGACGACGATCGGCCTCGAGGTGTTGACCGTCAATGGCACCCATGCCGAGCAGGCGGGCAGCGTGCCCCTCAACGGGATCGCGCCGCTCTTGGAGCTGCGCCAACGCTTTCATTCGGTCGACGTCACGCTTGAAGGCATTCCCTCGACCGGCGGGCGCGGATATCTGGTCACCCCCACCGGTTACCCGCACCCGCTGACCAACTTCAGCCTCTTCAACGCGCTCGCGCATTACAGCCTCGGGCCGACCGGCCGTTACTGGGTCGGCGGCGGCATCACGGTCATCAACCAAGAGACGTCGCTGCTCTCGCCGCCGCTGGCGGCTGCATCGCGCGTGACCGGCGGGCGCTACGAAGCTCTGGCCTATCTGCCGAGCGGGAGGATCGGCACGGTGGAGCTGCGGGCCGCGTTCATGCCGGCGATGCACGGGTCGGTGAGCTATCAATTCGGGAGCTATCCCGTGCCGCCGGGCGCCGATAGCGAGATCGCCGAGGCCACCGATCTGACGGCGGAATATCTGTGGCAGCTGCGCGGCGTCGCGCTCGGTGCCGGTGTGCGCTCGATCAATTACACCGCACACTTCGTCACGCCGGCCACGCTGGCGGACCGTAACACGTTTTTCGGAGCGCTTCTCGAAGCGCGCTTTCGGGTCGCGCGTTAAAGGCCGAGGAAGCGCTCGAGGCGAGAGCGATGCGCGCGCAGCGCTGCCGCTGTCTCGTGCTCGACGATTCGGCCGTGCTCGAGCACGTAGACGCGGTCGGCGACGGCCAGCGCCAGGTCGACGTTCTGCTCGGCGAGCAGCACGGTCTCGCCTTCACCGCGCAGCGCCGCGATCGTACCTTCAAGGCTGCGCACGAGCGCCGGACTGAGTCCCTCGCTCGGCTCGTCCATCAGCAGCAACAGCGGGTTGCGCAGCAGCGCTCGCGCGATCGCCACCATCTGCTGCTCGCCGCCGGACAGCGTCTCGCTGGGCTGACGCTCGCGCTCTGCGAGCCGTGGGAACAGCGCCGCGATGCGTGGCAGGTCCCAGGGCCCCGGCCGCGCTCCCAACCGCAGCTCCTCACCGACGGTGAGGCCTGAGAGCATCCGCCGCCCCTGCGGCACCAAGGCCATGCCGCCGCGTGCACGCGCCAGCGGCGATGCGCGCGACACGTCGACACCGTCGAAAGTGACGCTGCCTGCGCGCAGCGGTAAGAAGCCGATAAGCGTGTTGAGCAGCGTGCTCTTGCCCATGCCGTTGCGCCCGAGGACCGCAACGACCTCGCCGCGCGCGATCTCAAGCGATACCCGGTCGAGCACGCGTGCCGATCCATATCCGGATTCTACCCCGATCGCCTCGAGCAGCGGCAATGGCGTCTCGGCAAAGCTCGTACGCGCGGCGACGCGCGTGGTGGCGCCAGTCCCCAGATAGACGGCCTGGACGGCCGGATTCTCGCGCACGTCGCGCGTCGCGCCGTCGGCGAGCACGCGGCCGTTGTCGAGAACGGTCATGCGCTCGGCGAAAGATTGCGCGAAGTCGAGATCGTGCTCGATGAGCAGCACGGTGATGTCGCGCGGCAGGCCGGTGAGCAGCGCGCCGATGCGCCGGCGTTCGGATGCGGCCAATCCTGCGAGCGGCTCGTCGAGCAGCAGCAGCGACGGACGCTGCACCAATGCGGCGGCGATCTCCAGTTGGCGCAGCTCGCCGTGCGAAAGCGCCGTCGCGGGCTCTTGAGCCTTCGCGCCGAGCCCCACCGCCTCGAGCGCGCTGAACGCCGCCGCGTCGCAATCGGCGAGCGCGTCGAGCGGCGCGGTGACGGTCCACGCGTGTCCGGTCGCCTGCAGCGCGCTCACTCTGACGTTGTCGAGAACGCTGAAATCGGTGAAGACGCTGCTGGTCTGGAAGGTACGCGCGACCCCCAGGCGCGCGACGCGCTCGGGCGGCATGCCCGTCGTGCGCTGCCGGCCGATGTGGACGTTGCCGTGCGTCGGCGTCTCTTCACCGCTGATGATGGCGAAGAGCGTGCTCTTGCCGGCGCCGTTCGGCCCGATGATCGCGCGACGTTCCGACCGCTCGACGCGCAGGTTGACGCCGTCGAGCGCGGCCACGCCGCCGAAACGCTTGCCGAGCGACTCGACGGTCAGCTCAGGCATTGACCAGGCTCCACAGGCCGCGGCGTGTGAACAGCACGACCACGATGAGCACCGCGCCGATGACGAACATCTCCCATTTGTCGGTCCGCGAGCTGATCCAGGCCTGCAGCAGGACGAACACGCCTGCGCCGATGACGCCGCCCCACAAGCTGCGCGCGCCGCCGAGCAGGACCATGACCAGCAGCACCACCGAGTTCGTCCAGTCGACGTCGGCGAGGCTCACGAAGTTGCGATGATGCGCGTGCAGCACTCCCGCGAGGCCGGTCACGCCGCCGGCGAGCACGAACGCCCAGTACTTGTACCAGAACGCGGACAGACCCAACGCGCGCGTGCGCGTCTCGCTCTGCCGCGCGGCTTCGAGCACTCGTCCGAACGGCGTGCGCAGCAAGTACGAAAGACCGGCGATGATCAACAGCAGCAGCGTCACAGATATGAGATAGAAGAGCGTGTCGCTCAACGGCAAGCGAGGGACGACCAAGCCGTCGCTGCCTCCCGAGACCGAATGCCACTTGTCGGCGGTCGCCCACACGAGCTGCGCGAACGCCAGCGTTATCATAAGGAAGAAGATACCGGCGCTGCGCAGCGACAATGGCGCGGTGATGGCCGCGAACAACGCGGCGACCGCAAAGCCCGCCGCCAGCGTCAGCGCGAGATTCGGGCCGGCGTGAGCGCTGACGATCGCTGCCGCGTAGGCGCCCAGCCCGAAAAACGCGGCCTGCCCGAGCGACACCAGACCCGCGTAGCCGACGAGCAGATCGAGCGCGACCGCCGCGATCGCGTAAAGCACGACCTCGATCGCGAGATAGAGCGCATACCCGTGCAGCAGCGCCGGCGCCAGCGCCGCAGCGACGACGAGCGCACCGAGCGCGATGCGTCGCGCGCGCGCGTCAGCCACGTCTGCCGAGCAGTCCCTGCGGCCGGAAGCCGAGCACGACGACCATGAGCGCGAAGATCAAGAACGGCGCGAACTCAGGGTAGAAGAGCGAGCCGAAGCCGTTCACCGCTGCGACGATGATCGCGCCTACGAATGCGCCGGCGACGCTGCCCAATCCGCCGACGACGACCACCACGAGGGCGAGCAGCATCATCTGCAGGTCCAGGCCGGGCGCGAGCGCGATGATCGGGCCGCCGACCGCGCCGCCGAACGCGGCGAGTGCGACCGCCGCTGTGAACGTGCCCGACGCGACGGCTTGTGCCGGCACGCCGAGCGAGTCGGCGATCTGCGGATCTGCGGTCACCGCGCGGACGCGCGCGCCGAGCGGACTTCGGAGAAGCAGCTGCAAAGCCGCGAACGCGACCACGCCGACGACGATCACGAAAAGCTGATACGCGGGGTACTGGACGCCGAACACCGGCACGAGTCCGCTCAAGACCGCCGGCGGCGACGACGAGCGGATGTCCGCGCCCCAGATCGCGCGGATGACGTCGGCGAGGATGAAGGCCAAGCCCACGGTCAAAAGCACTTGATCGAGCTCTCGGCCGCGCAGCCGGCGCAGCAGCAGGCGCTCGACGAGCCAGCCCAGCACCCCGCCCAGCAATGCGGCGATGGCGAGCGCCGCCCAGAAATTGCCGGTCTTGGTCGCGACCGTGTAGCCCATGTACGCGCCGACCATGTAGAACGTGCCGTGCGCAAGATTCGCGATGCGCCCGACGCCATAGATCAGCGAGAAGCCGGCCGCCAAAAGGAACAACAGCATGGCGAACGCCAGGCTGTTGAGACCCTGGACTTCGAGGAGTTGCGGCGGCACGTCGCCCTATGAGTGCGCCGCGGGCCGCTGCGCCGCCTGTCAGCCCGGGTCGCGGATGCGGCCTAGGTCGGACACGACCTTGTTGTGGTCGCCCGTGCCGGTCAGGACGACTTCACGCAGATAGACGTCCTGGACCACGTTGTGCGTGACCGGGTCGAATTCGAATTGCCCGCGCGGGCTGGCGAACTTCACCGCTTCGAACGCCTCGATCATCTTCTTCTTGTTCGAGGTGTCGCCGTCGAGCTTGTTGATCGCGTCGACGATGACGTGTGCGGTGTCGAAACCGCGCATCGAATAGACGCTGGCATCGGAGCCGAAACGGATCTGATAGTCCTGCACGAAACGCTCGTTCTCCGGATTCCGCAGCAGCAGCGCCCAGTGCAGCGAGCTATGGGCGCCTTCGGCCGCGTTGCCGACCGCCGCCAGCGTGTTCTCCTCGACCATATCGCCGATCACGGCCAGCTTGATCGACTTGGACAAGCCGAACTGCTGGAATTGCTTGAGGAAGATCACGCCGTCGCTGCCGGCGAGAAAACCGAACAGCACATCGGGCTTGGCGGCCGCGATCTTGGCGATGTAGGAGGAGAAGTCAGGACTGCCCAGCGGAGGATAGACCTCGTCGATCACCTTGCCGCCGGCCGCGGTGTATGCGGCTTTGAAATCGGCGGCGCTTTCGCGCCCGTACGCGTAGTCGGCGGCGATCATGAAGACCTGTTTGCTGAATTTGTCCGCCACCCACGTGCCCAACGGGTTGGCGAACTGCCAAGCCGAGAAGCTGGTGCGGAAGATGTATGGGCTCTTGCGCGCGCGCGTCAGCGCATCGCCGCCCGCGTTGGCGACGATCAAGGGCACTTGCGCGTCGGTGACGAGATCGCGGATCGCGTAGGCGGACGGCGTCGCGACGATTCCCGCGAGCAGATCGACCTTGTCGGATTGGATGAGCTTGGTGGCCTTGGAAACCGCCACGCTGGGGTCGCTCGATTCGTTCTCGTTGACGATCACGATCTCGCGTCCGCCGGCCGTGTTGCGCACCTCGTCGAAATACATGCGCATGCCCTTGCCGATCTGATCGCCGAGCTCGGCATAGACCCCGCTCGACGGCAGGATGACGCCGATCTTGAGCGCGTCTTTGGCCGCGGCTTTCGAGGGCAAAGTTTGCGGCAGCAGTCCCAAGCCGCCGGCGGCGATGCCGGCCTTGATGAAATCGCGTCGCGTCAGACTCATATGTCAGATCCCCTCGTTCGAAACCGCGAAGGTAGTGGGCGTTCGTCGCGCTCCTGCGCCGACCTGCGGCCCGGGGCTTGCCGCCTAGGATGCGACGCGTGATGAGCCACGCGTGCTCACCGCCATGCTGGACGTCCTTGCTCCGGCCCGCTGCGCCGCGTGCGGTGCGTTCGCCGCGCCGTTGTGCTCCATCTGTCGTCGCGAACTCGCAGCTTCGCGCCTGCTGGTCCGGCACGATATCGCCGGAATCGACAGCGTGGTCGCGCTCGGAGCGTTCGAAGGCGCCCTGCGGCGCGCGATTCACGCGCTCAAGTACGCAAACCGATTGGATGTCGCAGACGAGATCGCGCAAGCGCTCGCCGGCAAGTTCTGCCCGGACGAACGGCTTTTGATACCGGTGCCGCTGCATCCAGGCCGGCTGCGCTGGCGAGGGTACAACCAAGCCGAGGCGCTGGCCGGCGCGCTGACGCGCGCCTGGAAAACACGCGGGCGCGCCCCGCTCTTGGTCGCACCGGCCGCTTTATACCGCTGCACCGCGACGCCGCCGCAGAGCGCGCTGCGCCTGGCTGCGCGGGAAGAAAACGTCCGCGGCTCGTTTGCCCCCGGCTCGCAAGCGTGCATCGTGAACGGCCGGCGGGTCCTCTTGGTCGACGACGTCGTCACCAGCGGCGCGACGATTCGCGCATGCGCCGGAGTCCTGCGCACATGCGGCGCTGCGGACATCGTGGCGATATGCGCCGCGACCAGACCGTGAGGGGACGCGCTGCCGGTTCGTGAACTAAGCCGCGATGTCAAGTGCGTACATGAAGCGCGCGCTCGCGCTCGCGGCGCGCGCGAGCGGCGACACCAGCCCGAACCCGCTGGTCGGCGCGGTCGTCGTGCGCGACGGGCATGTCGTCGGAGAAGGATTTCACCGTCGAGCCGGCGCTGCGCATGCCGAACGGGTAGCGCTGCGTAAGGCCGGCGCACGTTCGCGCGGCGCGACTTTGTATTCGACGCTTGAACCATGTGCGCACCGCGGCCGGACACCGCCATGCACGAGCGCGATCATCGCGGCCGGCATCAAACGCGTGACGATCGCGATCGAAGATCCGGACAGCAAAGTGAACGGCCGAGGCATCGCGGCCATGCGCCGTGCCGGTATCGAGGTCGAGATCGGCGACGGCGCTTCATCTGCGCGCGAGCAGAACCGCGCGTACATCGCGCAGCGCACGACCGGCCGTCCATTCGTCACGTTGAAGATCGCGCAGACGCTCGACGGTTACGTCGCGCGTCGCAAGGGTGAACGCACGCAGATCACAGGCCCGGCGGCCGCCAGGTTCACCCGGCGCCAGCGCATCGAGCACGACGTGGTGATGGTCGGCGTCGAGACGGCGATCGTCGACGATCCGATGCTTACCGTTCGCCCGCCGCATCGGCGCGCCGTGCCGTACGTGCGTGTCGTGGTGGATTCGCGCGGGCGCATACCGCTGCACGCGAAACTCATCACCGACCAGCGCAGCGCGCGCACCATCGTCGCGACCACACACGCGATGCCGGCAGCCGTTCGCGCCGCGCTCGTGGCGCGCGGCGTGCACGTGATGAACTGCAAACGCACGAGCGCGGGGCGCGTGGACCTGCGCGATCTGCTCGCGCGTCTTGGCAGGCAAGGACACTTGAGCGTGCTCTGCGAAGCCGGGCCGACGCTCGCGCGGGCGCTCGTGTCCGCGCGCCTCGTCGATCGCATCCACTGGTTGATCGCGCCGATCCGATTCGGCGTCACACTTGCGCGCAACGGCCCGCGCACGCGTCCGGTTCAGGCACCGCTGATGCCGCGCGCGCACGTCGAACGCGTCCGCCGCATCGGACGCGACACGCTCATCGAAGCCGCACCGGAGGTGCACTCATCTTCACCGGACTCATCGCGCATCGTGGCACGGTCGTCAGCGTCAGCGCGCGGTCGGGCGCGCGCCGGCTCGTCATCGAAAGCGCGCCGCTCAGCGAAGCCGAAACGCCGGGCGCAAGCATAAACGTCAACGGCGTGTGTCTGACGGTCGTCGAAGCGCATCGCGGACGGCTCGCATTCGACGTCGTGCCGGAGACGCTGTCGCGCACCAATCTCGGCGCGCTCGAGACCGGGGACGTCGTCAATCTCGAACCCAGTCTGCGGCTCGGCGACCCGATGGGCGGCCATCTCGTCTACGGACATGTCGACACCACGACGACGATCGAGCGCAAGGTCCCCGAAGGGCCTGGGTTCCGCCTGTGGTGCTCGGTCCCGGCGTCCGTGGGGCCGATGATTGTAGCAAAAGGCTACGTGGCGCTCGACGGAGTGAGCCTCACGGTTGCCGAAGTAGATACGTCCCAGGGGTCGTTCGCCGTCGCGCTCATCCCGGAGACGCTCGCGCGGACGACATTCGGCAGCGCCGACGTGGGCGACGCGATCAACCTCGAAGTCGATCCGGTCGCGCGCTACGTCCAAGCGCTCTTGACGGTCGAATAAATTCGACCGCTACGCACAGGAAGCAAGATATATGCCGCTCGCACGCATCGAAGACGCGATCGCCGACATCCGCGCCGGCAAGATGATCGTCGTCATGGACGACGAGGATCGCGAGAACGAAGGCGACCTCACCATGGCGGCCCAGATGGTGACCGCCGACGCGATCAATTTCATGTCGAAGCATGGGCGCGGGCTGATCTGCGTGCCGATCATCGGCCGCCGGCTCGAAGAGCTGCACATCCCGATGATGGTGCAAGAGAACACGTCGCCGCTCGAGACCGCGTTCACGGTATCGGTCGAGGCCAAGGGCCGCACGACCACCGGCATCTCGGCGCACGATCGCGCGGCCACCGTCGCCGCGCTGCTCGATCCGCGTTCGAAGCCGAGCGATTTCGTCTGTCCAGGCCACACGTTTCCGCTGCGCGCGCGCGAGGGCGGCGTGCTCGTGCGCGCCGGCCAGACCGAAGCCGCGGTCGACCTCGCGCAGCTGGCCGGCCTGTATCCGGCCGGCGTCGTGTGCGAGATCCTCGACGATGACGGCACCATGATGCGCCGCCCGCGCCTGGAGACGTTCTCCGCCGAGCACGGGCTCAAGATGATCACGGTCACCGATCTCATCGCCTACCGCATGCGCCACGAGAAGCTCGTGCAGCGCATCGCGACCTTCAAGCTTCCGACGCGGTTCGGAGAATTCACGGGCTATGCGTACGAGTCGTCGGTCGACCACGCGTGCCACGTCGCGATGGTCATGGGCGACATCGGCGACGGCCGCGACGTGCCCGTGCGCGTCCACTCCGAGTGTCTCACCGGCGATGCGCTCGGCAGCAAACGCTGCGACTGCGGCGCGCAACGCGACGCCGCGCTGCAGATCATCGCCAAAGCCGGTCGCGGCGTGTTCTTGTACCTCCACCAGGAAGGCCGCGGCATCGGGCTTGCCAACAAGCTGCGCGCGTACGAGCTGCAGGACAGCGGCGCCGACACGGTCGAGGCCAACGTGAAGCTCGGCCTGCCGGTCGACAGCCGCGAGTACGGCACGGGCTCGCAGATCCTGCACGACCTCGGCGTGCGCGAGATGAAGATCATCACCAACAATCCGCGCAAGATCGTCGGCCTCGAGGGCTACGGTCTGAAGATGACCGGCCGCATCCCGCTGATCGTCGACGGCGACGAGTACAACGCGGACTACCTGCGCACCAAGAAAGAGAAGCTCGGCCACCTGTTCGAGCAGACGGGCCGCTAGAGGCCCGCGCCGATGCGCTTCGCCATCGTCCGCAGCCGCTTCAACACGCAGATCACACAGCCGCTGCTCGAGGGAGCCAGGCGCGGATTCGCCGACGCCGCGATCGAGCCGGACCTGATCGATGTGTTCGAGGTTCCGGGGGCGTTCGAGCTGCCGCTCGCGGCCCTGTGGCTCGCCCAGACCAAGAAGTACAACGCGGTCGTGTGTCTGGGATGCGTCATCCGCGGGGAGACGCCGCATTTCGAGTACGTCGCGGCCGAATCGGCGCGCGGCATCGCGGATGTGGCGCTGCGCACGGGCATGCCGGTGATTTTCGGCGTGCTCACGGCCGATACGTTAGAACAAGCGCAGGCGCGCGCCGATGCGGCCGCGGGCAGTAGCGTGGGTCACAGCGGAGATGGCGCGCGTTCGAACAAGGGCTATGAGGCCGCACGCACCGCCGTCGAGATGGCCCAGCTGCGAAGGAAGTTCGACATCTGATGGACGTCGTCGACGACGAAAAGCTGCACGCGATTCTAGCCGGCACGGCGCTGCATCTGCCGGGCGAAGGCCCGGAGACCGCGCGCATCGTGCGCGCCGAGTGGATCGTCGAAGCGGTGCGCTTGGGGTTGGCGGTCGACATCGACAACGCGATCGTCGCCGGCGCGCTCGAACTCGAAGGGCGGTATATCCCGGCCGCCTTCTCTCTCACCAACGCGCGCGTTTCCAGCGTCAATCTCGGCGAGGCGCGCTTTCTGCAGGCCGCGCGCTTCGACGGCACCGTTTTCGAAGGGGCTACGCACTTCGCCGGCCTGCGCGCCGAGAGCGATGTCTCGTTCGCCGGCGCACGGTTCGCCGGCGATGTCATCTTGGACAACGCCGTCGTCGGCGGCACGCTGACGTTTGACGGCGTCCACGTCGAGGGCGCACTTGCGGGCAAGAGCACGCGGGTCGGCGTCTCGCTCAGCGCGGCCGGCGCGACGGTGCGCGGCGGCGTGCGGCTTGTCGAACCGCAGATCGGCGCGGATCTCATCCTCGACGAGGCGCGCATAGAGCGCGACGCGGTCTTCAGCGAGCTCTCGGTCATCCGTCACACCAGCGCGAAGCGAACGGCGTTTGAGGGCGATCTCACCTTCGAACGCGCGCAGATCGGCGGACAGCTCGAGCTGAGCGAAGCGTCCGTCAGTGGGCGAGCGGCGTTTCGCGCGGCGCGCGTCGCCGATGCGGTGCTGGCAGCGGCAGCATCCTTTGCCGGCGAGGTGGGCTTCGAGGCGGCGCAGCTCGGCGAGCTGACGCTCTCGAACATCTCGTTCCAAGGACCCGTCTCGCTCAAGGAGGCCCGCATCGCGCGGCGCCTGCTGTGCCTGCAATCGACCTTTGAGCGCGATGCGACGTTCGCCGGCGTCGGCGTCGGCGGCGACGTCAACTTGGAGGATGCGGTTTTCAAAGGCGCGATGCTGATGCATCAAGCCGATATCGGCGGGGCGCTGAGCTGCGAATCGGCCACCTTCGAGCAGGGCGCTGATCTGTCCGACGCGCGCGTGGCGCACGCCGGGGACTTCACGCATGCGACCTTTCGCGCGCCGGCGGCGTTTTCGAGCGCGCGCCTGGGCAGCCTTGACTGCACGCGCGCTACGTTCGAACGCGATGTGGATTTCAGCAACGCGCGCGCTGAAGGCGCCGCCTGCTTCCGCTGGACGGCGTTTCGAGGCGGCGTACGTCTGCAAGCGCTGCGCGCGGGCTCGATCGTCGCGGCGCACGCCACGTTCGCCGAGCGCGCCGACCTGAGCGAAGCGGACTGTGCGGGCGATCTCGATCTGAGCGGTGCGGTTTTCGAGCGCGACGCGCAGTGCGCGAATCTATCGGCTAAGGCAAACGTGATCGCGACCGAGGCGCGCTTCGAGGGCGACGCGACGTTCGCAGGCGCGAAGATCGGTGCCGACTTGCACCTCGAGCGCGCCACGCTGCGCGGCGCGTGCTCTCTACGCGCCATCGCGCTGGGCGGCGCCCTGCACGCGGCCGGCGCGACCTTCGCCCGCGGCGTCAATCTGGGTGTCGGACGCGTGGGCGGCGCGGTTGATCTGGCAGGCGCGCATTTCGTCGGCGAAGCGCAGTTGGGCGCGCTGTCGGCTGGCGGACAGCTTGACTGTGCAGGCGCGAGCTTCGACGGGATCGCCGACGCGCGTTCGGCGCGCATCGGCGCGAGCACGTCGTTCGCCAAGGCGGCCTTCGCCGCAAGCGTGCTGCTCGACGGCTTAGAGACCGCCGGGTCGCTGGACCTGGCCGAGGCGTCGTTCCACGGCGAGCTGCGCTGCAATGATGTGACGATCTCAGGCGCGCTCGACGCGCACGGGGCCACGTTTGCAGGCCCCAGCGTGTTCCATCGCATGAGCGTCGCCAAACAAGCGACCTTCGCAGGCGCGCGCTTTGCGCAGTCGGCCGAGTTCTCAGGTTCGATCTTCGGCGCTGCGCTGCTCGCGGGCAATGCTCGTTTCGGCGGACGGGCGGACCTGGAAGGGATCACCGTCGGAGCGAACATGGAGTTCGCGGATGCCGCGTTCGAAGCCGATGCGCGCTTCGATGCGATCCGCATCGGCGGACACGCCGATCTCTCGCGCTGCACGTTCGCGCAACGTGCGGTGTTCGACGGCTCCGATGTGAAGACCGACCTGTCGTTCGAGCGCGCAGCTTTCGGCGCCGAGGCGAGATTTATCGGCGCGCGGGTCGGCGCGCAAGCGCGCTTCAGCGACGCCACGTTCGGAGCGCCGCTCGACCTGCGCTGGATGCACTTCCGCAGCCTCGAGCTCGGCGAACGCGCCGCCGAAGTCGCCCCGCCGGCACCGAAGCGTTCTGGTCCGACGAATGGCGAGCTGGCGCAGGCGCCGGCGGCGCCACGGTCGCTCGATCGCGGCATCACGCTTGACCTGCGCGGCGGACATTTCATCGTGCTGCAATCGGCTGCGCAGGCGGCCGACGACACGGCATTTCCCGCGGCGGGGCGGGTCGAGCGGACCGCGCGCACGGCCGGACGCCCGGCGCGCGCACAGCGAACCATGGCTGCGGACGCGTTCTACATGCGCCGCGAACTCGCCGGCGACGGCATCAAACCATTGCGGTCGCCGATCTGGACGGCCACGTTTTGGGCGGACCTGCTGCGGTTCATCGCCGATCGCACCATGCGTGCGGTCGCCGGTTACGGCGTGCGTCCGTGGCGCATGCTGGCATGGCTGCTCGCGCCGCCCCTGCTCGCGGCGCTCCTGTTCGCGGCAGTGGCAGGCATGGCGATGCCGCCTGCGTCGCAAGACGCGACCGCGCCGAACGCCACCGCTGCCCAGTCGACGGAGCCCTATCCGTGCGACGCACGGGCGCCTGCCCCAGACGCCGCTGCGCTGAGCATCGCCATCTATGCGTCGTTCGATCCCGCGTTGGTGACGCAGTGGCGCGTGTCGGCATGCCCGGTCGCCGGCACGCCTGTGACCGCGTGGCATCTCGCCAACGCGGAGCGCATCATCGGATGGTTCCTGATACCGCTGGCGCTGCTGACGTTCACCGGCGTGTTGCGCCGGCTGCTGGGCTACCGCTCGTAGCTAGATTAGTCCACGGCGCAGCGCGATGACGGCGGCGTGCGTCCGATCGGATGCCGAAAGCTTCTCCATGATGTCGCGGATGTGGCCTTTGACCGTGCCGAGTCCGATCGCGAGCCGCTGGGCGATCTCCGCATTGCTCGTGCCCGCAGCGATCAGCCCGAGGATCTCCGTCTCGCGCGGCGACAGCGGCGACCCCTCCGCGCTTGCAGCCGCACGGTCGGGGCGATTGAACGCGCGCAGCACGACGTGCGCGATGCCGGGATCGAAGTACGCGCCGCCTGACGCGGCCGCTTTGACGGCATCGACGATGCGCTCGGGATCGGCCGACTTGAGACAATAGGCATCCGCGCCGGCGGCGAGCGCCGCGACGACCTCCTCGTCCATGTCGTGCATCGTGAGGATCAGCACTTTGGTCTTCGGCAGGCTCTGGCGGATGCGGCGCGTGAGCTCGATGCCGTCGATGCCCGGCAGTCCGATATCGACGACGGCCACATCCGGCTTGAGACGCAAGGTCTCTTCCCATCCCGCCTCTCCGTCGCTGGCTTCGCCCACGACTTCAAGTGAAGCATTGCAATCCAACGCGGTGCGCAGACCGGTGCGCGTGAGCGCATGGTCTTCGACGATGAGCACCTTGGTCTTAGCCATGCGGCACCTGCGCCGGCGAGGCGAGCGGCAAGGTCAGCGTGAAGGTGCTGCCGCGCGGCTCGCGCGGCGTATAGGAGATCGAGCCGCCGTGGCTTTCGGCGATGCGGCGCACGATGTACAGGCCAAGGCCGGTGCCGCCGCCGCGGCGCGCAGTGCCGTCGCCGTGAAAGCGCTGGAAGAGCGTGGCCCGGTTTTCCTCCGGCACGCCGAAGCCGTCGTCGCTCACTGCGACCACGGCCTCGCCATCGCGCTCCTGCACTTGGACCACGATGCTTCCGCCCTCCGGCGTCCACGTGACGGCGTTCGCGATCAGGTTGATCAGCGCGCGGCGCACTTCGCTCTCGTCCACGTGCGCGAGCACGTCCACGCCTTCGACGTGACAGTCGATGCGCTTGGAGCGCCACAGCGATTCGAGCTCATCGATAACGGAGCGCGCCAGCTTGGCGAGATCGGCGGGCCGGCGCGCGTGCGACTGCTCGCGCGATTCGTAGCGCGCGACCAGCAGCAGCGTCTGCGCCAGCCGCTCGAGCTCTTCGTTGGAGCTCAGCGAACGGCGCAGCACCTCGACGTACTCCGCCGGAAGCCGGCCATACGCGCCCGCGAGCGCCTGATGCATGGTCATGCCGGCCGCCATCAACGGCGTGCGCAAATCGTGCGAGAGCGCATAGACGATGTCGCGGATCACCTGGTTGCGCTCGACGAGCTCGTGATTGGCGGATTGGAGCTGGTCATTGGTGGACGCCAGCGCCTCGACCAGTTTTGCCTGTTCGATCGCGCGCGCACCCTGATCGGCGAAGGCTTGGACCAAGTTCTCAAGCTCGGAATCGAGCTCGCGTTCCCGCTCGCGCCATTCCACCAGCAGCACGCCGACGGCCTCGGTCCCAGAACCCAGCGGAGCGATCAGCGCCGTGCGCGCTCCGATGTTGCCGAGCGTGAAGCGAGCCAGCGCATCCGCCTGGCTCAAGAAGACGATGTTGCGGTCCTCTACCGCTTTTTGCAGCGCCGTCCACACGCCCGGCCCCGGGCGTTCGGTGCGCGTCTCGACGTCGCCGGATCCGCGCGTCGCGGCGAACGAGGCTCCGGTCAGGCGTCCGTCCTCGCACGGGAACAAGGCGGCCGCATCGCTCTCTAGCAGAGCGTTCGCCTGACGCACGACTTCGCGCCACACCAGCTCGAGGCTCAGCGATTCGCGCATGCGCTCGCCCGCGCGGCGCAGCGCGTCGGCGCGCTTGGCGACGTGGTCGCGAGTGGCCGACTCGCCGGCGAGCCGGGCCGCGGACTGCGTCGCCACGGCGAGGCCGCCGACGAGCACAGTGGACAGGCCGGCGAGCACGCGGTCGAGCGTCGCGATGGAATCGTAGTGGCCTTCGTGGACGCCGTTATACCAGCCCGCGACCGCATTGAGCACCAGGCACACGCCGACCATGGTCCAGGTGAAGCGGCGGTTGAGCGCCAGTGCGGTCAGCGCGACCGGGGCATCGAAAAGGATCGCCGCTACGAACAGCTGCGGCGTGAACATGTCGATGACCCACGCGGCCACGACCAACGCGATGCAAGCATACGGGATCCAGGAGCGCTGCACGGGGGCGACTTCGGTGCGGCGATGTTCCTCCCATGCGCATGGACGCCGTCTTTGCGGGGCGAACGGGAACGCGTGGACGCGATCGACTCTCGCGCGAAGGCCGCTGCGGGGCTGCTTTCCGATCTCGGCATGGGGCCGCGTCTGCGCGTCTATCTGGGTATCGCGCCGGGCGCCGGCAAGACGCGACGCATGGTCGAGGACGCGCTCGCGCTGAAGAAGACGGGGCGGCGCGTCTACATCGGCGCGCTCGAGACCAAAGGCCGGCCTGATCTCGAGGAGTTGGCCGCGTCGCTGCCGCGGATCGCGCCGCGCGTGGTGACGATGGCCGGCTCCACGTTTGAAGACTTCGATTACGACGCCGCCTTGGCGGCGAAGCCCGAGGTCATCGTGCTGGACGAGCTCGCGCACGCGAACCTCCCGGGAGGGGTGCACTCGAAGCGCTGGCAAGACGCCGCGGCACTGGTCAAACACGGCATCGGCGTGCTGGGGGCGATCAACGTGCAGCACATCGAGTCGGTGGCGCCCGCCGCAGAGCGCATCATCGGTTTTCCCGTGCGCGAAATCGTGCCGATGTCGTTCATCAACGGCGTCGACCAGCTGGTCGCGGTCGACGTATCGCCGGAGCAATTGCAAGCGCGGCTGCGCGAGGGCAAGATCGTGCGCTCGGAGGACATCAATCGCGCGCTGGCCGGGCCGTTCCGCCTAGCCGCGCTCGCGCAGATGCGCGAGCTCATGTTGCGCTTGGTCGATGACTTCACCATACCGAAAGTCGCGCCGACCCGCGTGTCGACCGTCGTCGCATTGCTGACCGATGGCATCGACGCGAACGCCTATCTCAAGCGCGTCGCATCGATCGCGTCGCTGTTCGACCTGGTGCTCGAAGTCGCGTGCGAGCCCGGCATGGATCGCGACACGTGCGCGGCGGCGACCGCAAAGAGCGGCGGCAAAAACGTCCCCTGGCCGGGCGGTGGCTCGACGCCGCAAGTCGAGTCGCTCGCCGGCGCGCTGATCGCGATGCCAAAGGGCGATATCGCGCGCACGCTGCTGAGCCGCGGCGCCGACCGGGACCTGCTGGTGGCCAGCGACAAGCCGATCGGCGCTGTGGCAGGGGCGGTGCCGGCCGCCGGCGCGTCCAACGCGGCCGACGCTCACCGGGACCGCGGCGACAACCCGCTGCGCAACGCGTATGGCCGGCTGACGATCTACCTCGGCTCGGCGGCCGGAAGCGGCAAGACCTATGCGATGCTCGACCGCGCCCATCAGCTCAAAGACGCGGGCGTCGACGTGGTGGTCGGCTACATCGAGACGCACGGCCGCGCGGAGACGGCGCGCAAGCTCGAAGGGCTTGAAGTGGTGCCGCGCAGGGTCGGCACCTACAACGGCATCACCTACGAGGAGATGGATCGCGATGCCATCATCGCGCGCCACCCACAGGTCGTCTTGGTCGACGAGCTCGCGCACACCAACGCGCCGGGCAGCGCGTCGGCCAAGCGCTACATTGATGTATTCGCGATCCAGGCGGCCGGAATATCAGTGCTCACCACGCTCAACATCCAGCATCTCGAGGGCCTGGGAGACTCGGTGACCCGGCTGACCGGGGTGACCGTGCGCGAGACGCTGCCCGACTGGATCCTCGGCATGGCGGACGATCTCGTCTTGGTCGACGTCTCGCCGGAGATCCTGCGCGAACGGCTGCGTGCGGGCTTTATCTACCCCGCCAACCGCATCGAGGCGTCGCTCTCGAACTTCTTTCGCACCGAGAACCTTGCGGGACTGCGCGAACTGGCGTTGCGCGAGACGGTGCGCACGCGGACGCTCGAGCCCATGCCGCCGCCGGTCGCCGCGCTGATGTTGGGCGTGGGTGCGCGCGCGCGGGATGTGAAGCTCATCTATCGCGGAGCCAAGCTGCGCGCGCGGCTCGATGCCGATTACATCGTCGTGCACATCCAACAGAAGGGCCGCGTGACGCCGCCCGCCGTTTTGGCGGAGCTCAAGGCCGCCGCCGAAGCGGTGCACGCCCGCTGGATCTATGCCAGCGCCGCTGACGCCGCCAAAGCGATCGTGCCGCTCGCGCGTGAGCACAACGCGTTCCTCGCGGTGGAAGGCGCGCGCGCGACGCCGCGTTGGCCGCTCGGTCCGACGTTTGCGCGACGCGTGCTCGAGGCGGGCGCGCGCGAACTGCTCGTGCTCGCGCCGCCGCCCCTTGATCCGTCTTAGAGCTGGATCCCCAACTCGAGCGCGGTGCGGAACTGGCTGTTCCCGGTGCCGCCCGTGCCGAACGCGAGTCCGGGCGTGTAGTAGCCGGGCCAGGCTTCGGAGAAGTCCACGCGCGCGAACACGGGCCCGTCCTTCCACTCCGGCGTCAGCGTCAGCGTGTTGACGCCGCTGCCGGGTCCGTAGCCGACGAGGTCCGCGTTCAGACTCGTGGCGCCGGGCATGCTCGAGTTGTGCAGCGTCTCATAGCGCAGCGCCGTCGACCACTTGCTTGAAAAGTTCATGTCCGCCAGCACGGCTGCGCCGAACGCGCTCTCCGAACTGGTATATCCCAGGCCCGGCGCGGACGGGGAGTGCGCCCACAGCACGTACGGCGCGATCTGCAGCTTGCCGAGCGTGCGGGTGTAGACGAGGTTCAGCAGCTCCTTGTTGGCGACCGAGGCGGTCGGATTCGGAGGCGTCTGGGCGTTCGGGATGAGAGCCACGAACAGCAGCGATTCATTCGAGTCCGGAACGTAGTTCAGAGAACCCTCGGCCGCGACCCAGCTGCCCGAGTAGAAGCCGTCGTTCGCGCCGCCGGTGACGCTCAGTTTGCCCGTCGTGAAACTCATGCGCACGCCGCGGCTGACGGCGTTCTCGACGTTCCACACCGCCCCGCGCTGGATGTTCCAATCTTCATACGTGAAGGTCGACTCGGCGCCGGTGAGCGTCGCGAGCACGCCCGCGCTCACGTTGAAGTTCGAGCTCGGCACGTACTCGAGATACGCGAGCGGCACTGGTCCGTACAGGCCGGTGTTCGCGTTGCCCGCGATCGTCTTGTTGCCGGCGAAGCCGACGACAGGGATGCTGTACGCGCCGGCTTGCAACGCGTACTGTAAGGTCCCTTGGTTCTTGGTCAAGATCGCGAAGGCGTTGCTGACGTTGAAGCGCGATGCCAAGTCGGCGCCGGTCGGCGTATCGAAGCTGCCGGTCGCGTTGACGCCGCTGGTGAAGATCTCGGTCGCGCTGAAAACGCCGTGCAGCTGCACGGCCGGCGACGGCGAAGGCGACGCTGAGGCCGACGGCACAGGCGACGGAGACGGGGAGGGCTGATCGGCGAGCGCGAGCGCCGGGAGGGCGGCGCCTGCGAGGGCCGCCGCCACGAAGACTAGGAAACGCATGGTTCTTGGGCTATCGCTTTCCGGCGTCGAGCGCCAGGTTGAGTTCTAAAACGTTGACGCGAGGCTCTCCCAACACGCCGAGGGTCCGCGCCTGCACGTGCTGGTCGATGATGGCGTGCAGTTGCGCAACCGTCATGCCTCGCGCGGCCGCCACGCGCGGCGACTGGTAATACGCCGCCTCGGGGCTGATGTCGGGATCGATGCCGCTGCCGCTTGAGGTCACCAGATCCATGGGGATCGGGCCGCTCGCCTGCGGGTTCTCCTTGCGCACGGCGGCGATCGCATCTCGGGTCGCATCGATAAGCTTCTTCGAGGTCGGACCGAGGTTGGTGCCGCCCGTCGAGGTCGGATCGTAGCCTTTGCCGGCGGCCGACGGACGGCCATGGAAATACTGCGGCTTTGTCCACTGCTGTCCGATGATCGCCGATGCGACGGGTTTGCCTGCGACATAGACCATCGAACCGTTCGCCTGATTGTGGAAGAGCAGCTGCGCGACGATGGTCATGACAGCGGGATAGACCAGGCCGAGCATCACCACGCTGAGCACGGTGTAGAGCAGCGAGGTGACCAGATGGTTGCTGGTGTTGTCTTTGACGTCTTGCGCATTCATGGTCGAATAGTCCTTACGAGAGGTGCAGTACGCCGAGCAGCAAGTCGATCGCCTTGATGCCCAGGAACGGGATGATCACGCCGCCGACGCCGTAGATCAGCACGTTGTTGCGAAGCACGATGTTCGCTCCGATCGGCCGGTAGGCGACGCCGCGCAGCGCCAGCGGGATCAGCGCGACGATGATCAACGCATTGAAGATCACGGCCGAGAGGATCGCGCTGTGCGGGTTCAGCTGCATCACGTTGAGCGCGCTGATGACCGGGTAGGCGGTCGCGAACATCACCGGCAGGATCGCGAAATACTTGGCGACGTCGTTGGCGATCGAGAAGGTCGTCAGCGCGCCGCGCGTCATGAGCAGCTGCTTGCCGATCTCGACGATCTCGATGAGCTTGGTCGGATCCGAATCGAGGTCGACCATATTCGCGGCCTCTTTGGCGGCCTGCGTGCCCGAGTTCATGGCGACGCCGACGTCGGCTTGGGCCAGCGCGGGTGCGTCGTTGGTGCCGTCGCCGGTCATGGCGACGAGGCGGCCGCTCTCCTGCTCGCGCTTGATGAGCGCCATCTTGGTCTCCGGCGTGGCTTCGGCCAAGAAATCGTCGACGCCGGACTCGCGGGCGATCGTGGCGGCGGTGAGCGGGTTGTCGCCGGTGATCATGATGGTACGGATGCCCATCGCGCGCAGGCGGTCGAAGCGCTGCTGCATGGCGGGCTTGAGAATATCCTTAAGGTGGATGGCGGCGAGCACTTTGCCGTCCTGCGCCAGCAGCAGCGGCGTGCCGCCGGAGCGCGCGATGCGGTCGACGTCGGCGCCCAGCACGTCACCGGGGTCGCCGCCGCGCTCGCGCGCCCAGGCGCGGATGGCGTCGGGTGCGCCCTTGCGGATAGATGGTCCACCGGCGATATCCACGCCGCTCATGCGCGTGTAGGCGGAGAAGGGCACGAACGTCGCATTGTCCGGCTTGCCGCCCAGCGCGGCGCCGTATTGCTCGGCCAGCACGATGATCGAGCGGCCTTCCGGCGTCTCGTCGGACAGCGAAGAGAGATACGCGGCGCGAGCCGCGTCTTTGATGTCCACGCCGGGGGCCGTCACGAACTCGGTCGCTTGACGGTTGCCGAGCGTGATCGTGCCGGTCTTGTCGAGCAGCAGCGTGTCGACGTCGCCCGCGGCCTCGACCGCCCGGCCGCTCATCGCCAGCACGTTGCGCTGCAGCACGCGATCCATACCGGCGATGCCGATGGCCGAGAGCAGCCCGCCGATGGTGGTCGGGATCAGGCAGACGAGCAACGCGATGAGCACGGTCACTGACTGCGGGGTGCCCGCGTACAGCGAGTACGGCGAGAGCGTCGCGACCGCGATGAGGAAGATGATGGTGAGGCCCGAGATCAAGATCGAGAGCGCGATCTCATTGGGCGTCTTCTGGCGCGTGGCGCCTTCGACCAGCGCGATCATGCGATCGAGGAAGGCCTCGCCCGGATTTGCGGTGACCTGCACGAGGATAGAGTCCGACAGCACGCGCGTGCCGCCGGTCACGGAACTGCGATCGCCGCCCGCTTCGCGGATGACCGGCGCTGACTCGCCGGTGATGGCGGACTCGTCGACCGTCGCCGCGCCTTCGACCACGTCGCCGTCGGCGGCGATGAGCTCGCCGGCGTTGACGCGGAAGACGTCGCCCTTGTGCAGTTCGGTCGAGCTGACGAGCTCCTCACGCCCATCGACGACGCGCCGCGCCTTGGTGTCGGTCTTGGTGCGCCGCAGGAAATCGGCTTGCGCTTTTCCGCGCCCCTCGGCGACCGCCTCGGCGAAATTCGCGAACAGGACGGTGAACCACAACCAGATCGAGATGGCCAGATCGAACCCCGCCGGGCCATGCGTGCGCAGATCGCGGAAGAAGAAGCCGAGCGTGACGATCGCGCCGATCTCGCACACGAACATGACGGGGTTGCGGAACTGCCAGCGCGGGTCGAGCTTGACGAACGCGTCGACCACCGCGCGCGACATGATCGCGCGGTCGAAGAGTGAGCGCGCCTTGGGCCGGCGCTCCAGCCGTCGCTCTGAGATCATCTAGAAAGTCTTTCCTTGCAGCATGAGCAGATGCTCGACGATCGGGCCGAGCGCATCGGCGGGGAAGAACGTCAGCGCACCGACGATGATGATGACACCGAGAAGCAGACCGATGAAGATCGGCGAGTGGGTCTGGAACGTCCCGGTGGTGGCGGGCGTGCGCGGCTTGCCGGCAAGCGAACCTGCGAGCAGCACCGCCGGGATGAGGAACAAGAACCGGCCGCACAGCATCACGATGCCCATCAGGATGTTGAAGTACATGTTGCCGCCCAGCCCGGCGAATGCGCTGCCATTGTTCTCGGTGGTCGAGGTGAAGCCGTACAGGAGCTCGGAGAAACCATGCGGGCCGGCGTTGCCCAAGGTCGCGGTTCCGGCCGGGACGATCACGGAGATCGCGGTCGGGACCAGCGCGAACACCGGCAGCACAAGCGCGGCGAGGATCGCGAGCTGCACCTGCTTGCGTTCGATCTTCTTGCCGAGGAACTCAGGCGTGCGCCCGACCATCAGCCCGGCGATGAACACGGTGAGCACCACGAAGAGGATCATGCCGTAAAGGCCCGTGCCGACGCCGCCGAAGACGATCTCGCCGAGCTGCATGTCCCCGAGCGGCACCAAGCCGCCCAACGGCGTGAACGAGTCGTGCATCGCATCGACGGCGCCGCACGACGTGTCGGTGGTGACGGTGGCGAACAGCGACGACGCGGCGACGCCGAAGCGGCACTCCTTGCCCTCCATGTTCCCGCCCGTGACGCCGAGGCTGTGCACGATCGGATTGCCCGCGGACTCTGCGGCGTACGCGACCGTGAAGCCGCCGGCGAACAGGATGGCCATCGCGGCGAAAATCGCCCAGCCTTGACGCTGGTCCTTGGCGTAACGGCCGTAGGTGTACGTCAGCGCGGCGCCGATCGCGAAGATGAGGAACATCTCGAGTAGATTGCTGAAGGGCGTCGGGTTCTCGTTCGGCGCGGCAGAATTCGCGTTGACGAAGCCGCCGCCGTTGGTGCCCAGCTCCTTGATCACTTCTTGCGAGGCCATGGGGCCGCCGGTGATCGTCTGTTTGAAGCCTTCGATCGAGACGATATCCTGGTACGAATGGAAATTCTGCGGCACGCCTTGCCACACGAGCAGCAGGCAGCCCACGACGCTGATCGGCAGCAGCACGTAGAGGGAAGCGCGGGTGACGTCCACCCAGAAGTTGCCGACCGTCGGCTTGTCCGTGCGGCACACGCCGCGGATGACCGCGATCGCGATGGTGATGCCGACGGCGGCCGAGACGAAATTGTGCCAGGAGAGACCGGCCATCTGCGACAGATAGCTCATCGTGCTCTCGCCGGAATAGAACTGCCAGTTCGTGTTGGTCATGAAGCTGATCGCGACGTTCCACGCGTTGTCGCCGGTCAGGTTGTCGAAATGCTGGGGGTTGAGCGGAAGCCACTTCTGGGTGCGCAGCAATACGTACAGATAGGCCAGGCCGACGAGGCTGAAGGCCAGGGTGGCGAGCAGGTACGACCCGGCCGACATCTCCTTGGCCGTGTCGACGCGGCAGATACGGTAGATCAGCCGCTCGATCGGCGCAAGCACGGGGGACAGCATGGTGCGCTCGCCCTCGAAGACGCGCGCCATATACGATCCCAGCGGCCGCGTCACGAGCAGGACGAGCGCGAAGAAGACGAGCGCTTGCAGCCAGCCGTACAGGTTCATATGGTTCCTAGAATTTCTCCGGCCGCAGCATGGCGTAGGTGAGATACCACAGGCCGAGGAGCGTGAGCGCGAGCCCGACGATCTGGTCAGCCACTAGAGATGCTCCAGGGCGACCGTGTAGCGGTCGAACGCGAAGAAGATCACGAGCGTGCAGAACAGCAGGATGAGATCGAGCATTTTCAAGCCTCTGGACGGTTGTCCAGGGGCATCCTAGCATAAGGTCAAGACGCGGGCCATCCTCCGAACGGTCCATCCGTTCGGATATTTGCGACCCCTCGGCGTCAAGCGGCTGGGACGCCGGGACAAAACTGCCCGCTCGCAGAACTCGGCCGCATCATGGCTAAAGTGGCAAGCTCGAGCGCGGCGCGCAAGGCCGCGTACCTCATGGATTGCGCGAAGACGTACTATCCCGAGCCGCTCACGCTCGTGTCGGGCGACGGCGCGTATGTCACGGATGAGGACGGCCGGCGCTATCTGGACTTTTTCGCGGGCATCGCGGTGCTCGTGGCCGGGCACAACCACCCGGCGGTCGCGGCCGCGGTGCACGATCAAGTGGACAAGATCGTGCACACCTCGACGCTCTACCTCAACGAGCCGATGCTGGATCTGGCCGAGAAGCTCTCGAACGCGTCGCCGACAGGGCTGGACAAGGTGTTCATCGGCAACTCCGGGACCGAGGCGAACGAGCTTGCCGCCGTGCTGGCCAGGCATTTCACCAAGAGCTCCGAGTTCATCGCGCTGGCGCATGCGTATCACGGGCGTTCGGCGTGGACGGTGGGCATCACCGGCTTGTCGGCGTGGCGCAACTTCGGCGCCGAGCCGTCCAAAGTCGCGTTCGCACCGAATGCGTACTGCTATCGGTGTCCGCTGAATCTGACGTATCCATCGTGCGAGATCGCCTGCGCCAAAGCGGTGGAGGACGTCATCCAGACCGAGACCTCCGGCCACGTCGCCGCCTTCTATGCCGAGACCATCCAGGGCGTCGGCGGCATCATCACGCCGCCACCCGAGTACTACGGCGTCGTCAAAGAGATTCTCGACCGGCACGGCATCCTGTTCGTGGCCGACGAGGTGCAGACGGCCTGGGGACGGCTCGGCCATAACCTGTTCGGGATCAGCGATTGGGGCGTCACGCCCGATATCGTGACGTCCGCCAAGGGACTGGGCAACGGCTTGCCGATCTCGGTCGTCGTGGCGCGGCGCGAGATCGCCGACGCCTATAAGGGGCCGCACATCAACACCTTCGGCGGCAATCCGCTCTCATCGCGTGCAGCAGCGGCGACGCTCGACGTCATCGAGAGCGAAGGTCTGACCCAAAACGCCGCCGTGGTCGGCGAGCACCTGATGGCGCGGCTTCGAGCGCTGGCCGAAAAACATCCGATCATCGGCGACGTCCGCGGACGCGGCCTGATGATCGGCGTCGAACTCGTGCGCAACCGCAGGACCAAGGAGCCGGCGGGCCAAGCCGCCGAGCGCGTTCTCGACGTGTGCAAGGACGAGGGGCTGTTGATAGGGCGCGGCGGGCTATATGCCAGCACCCTTCGGATCCAGCCGCCATTGATCATCACGCGCGAGCAGGCGGACGAGGCCGTGCGCGTGCTCGACGAAGCGTTCACGATCGCCGGACGCGAGTTCGCGCGCGCATGACGCCGGGAGCGCCGCGGCCGGCGCATATCGAGTACGAGCCCGGCGTGCTCCGCATCATCGATCAGACGAAGCTGCCTGAATTCACCGAGGTCGTGTCGCTGACGACGCCGGCTGCTGTGGCCGAGGCCATCCGCGAGATGCGTGTGCGCGGCGCGCCTGCGATCGGCATCGCCGGTGCGTACGGCATGGCGATCGCAGCGCTCGCCGCTGCCGCGAAGGCCGACAGCCCGGACCATTTTCTCGCGATGCTGTCCGACGCCGCACAGACGCTCGAATCGGCCCGTCCGACGGCCGTGAACTTGTCGTGGGCCGTGCACGAATTGCTCAACGACGCGAAGCGGCGCACGAACGGCGGCACGCCGCCCGAGGCGGTCGCGGTGCTGCTGCAGGACGAAGCGCGGCGGCTGCACGCGCAGGACGTCGAGGCGTGCCATCGCATCGGCGATAACGGGGCGGCCCTTCTCTCGAACGGCGTCACCGTCCTCACGCACTGCAACACCGGCGACTTCGCGACCGGCGGGTACGGCACCGCGCTCGGCGTGATCCGCTCCGCGTGGCGCGACGGCAAACTGCGCGGCGTGTTCGTAGATGAGACGAGGCCCCAGCTGCAGGGCGCACGCTTGACCGCGTTCGAGCTCTTGCAGGACGCTATCCCGTTCACGCTGATCGTCGACGGCATGGCGGGGCATTTCATGCAGCGCGGCGACATCGGGGCCGTGGTCGTCGGCGCCGATCGCATCGCCGCCAACGGCGACACCGCAAACAAGATCGGCACCTACCCTTTGGCCGTGCTCGCGCGCGAGCACGGCATCCCGTTCTACGTGGCGGCGCCGCGCTCGACGTTTGATCCGGACACCCAATCGGGCTCCGACATCGTCATCGAGGAGCGCGATCCGGCCGAAGTGCGCACCGTGCGCGGACAACCGGTCGCGCCGCCCGATACCCCGGTCGCCAACCCCGCATTCGACGTCACGCCGGCGCGCCTCATTACCGCGTTCATCACGGAAGAGGGGGTATTGATGCCCCCGTATGGCTCCGCGATCACCGCGCTCGGTCGAATAAATTCGACCGCTACAGCGCCGTCATAGCAATGCCGGCGAAGAAGGCGGCCGGCAAGGTCGGATACCTGGCGTTCATGGAGAGCCCGGTCAAGGAACCGCCGCGGCTCGTCGTCATCGCGGGCAAGGAGCCGGTGCTCGCCGACGAGGTGCTGGCGCGCCTGCTCGCCGCGGCGCTGCCCGACGAATCGCTGCGCCCGCTCAACGTGGACGTGATCGACGCGCGCGCGACCGACGATTTCAGCACCATCGAAGAGAAGACCGCGGCGCTACCGTTCCTCGCCGGGCGGCGCGTCGTGGTCGTGCGCGGCACGATCGACCTCAAGAAAGAGCAGCGCGACGAGATCGCCGAGGCCGCGGAACACGTGCCGGAGCACGCGCTGCTGATCGTCGATCATTCGGGTAAGCCGGCTCGGCCTCAAGGCCGCAAGCCGGCGGACGAGGCGGCAGCGTTTGCAAAGGCGGCAGCGGAGTCGCTCATCGTCGACGTGACGCTCAACGCCGCCGGCTGCGAGCGCTACATCGAGTCGCATGCGGCGCGATTGGGCGTCAAAATCGACAAGGGAGCCGCCCTCGCGCTCGCATCGATCGAGAACGTCAGCGAGATCAAGAACGCGCTCGAGCTGCTCTCACTCCTGAAGAAGGACATCAAAGAGGCGGACGTGCGCGAGTATGCGCTACCCAGTTCTGACGTCAAGTTCTGGGATTTGGCGGGCGCGATCAATGAGGGCAAAGCCGAGCTTGCGCTGACGTTGGCCAAAGAACTGGTGAGCGAACCCGGCGACGCGATCGGGCCGCTCATCTGGCTGGCGGCGGAGCAACAGATCATCTGGGAGCTGCGCAACGGCGCGCGCGGCACCGAATACGCGGCTGCGACCGGTCAGAATGCGTGGCGCGTCAATAAGTTGTTGGGCGTCGGGCGCGATCTGAGCAAGAGAGAGCTCAAAGAGCGGGTGGACGTGACGATGGCGGCGCTCGAGCGCTCGCTCACCGGCCGCCGGCAAGCCGACCAGGCGCTTGAAGAAGTGATCGTGCGGCTCGCGGGGCGGCGCCCCTAGCAGGGCGGCGCGTCACGTCGGGAAGGGCACGCGCTGGTCCGCCTCCTCCGGCAAGAAGACCATGCCCTCCGCCGCGTCATACTCGAAGAGTTCGGCATAGCGCGCCCAGTCCACCGCGGTCGCGAACTGACGCTGCGCGTCCTCACGCGGGAAATACTCATCCCACAGATCGAGGAAGAAATCCGCCCGCATCGACTTGCTCTGTTTGTTGCGCAGCGTGCGCACGATGGACTCGAACAGCGGCACGCGCGACAGCAGCTGCTGGCGGAAGAGATCTTTGCTGCGCAGGATGGTGGTGGTGGCGAAATCGCGCCCCAAGTCGGTCAGCGTCACTTCGCCGTCGCTGATGCGCACGAAATCCAACAGCACGCATGCGTCGAGCAGCGCGAGCAGATCGTCCACCGTGACGGCAAGCCGCTCGGCGAGATCGGCGACGTCCTCCTTGCCCCCGGGCTGCTCGGCGAGCAGCTCGAGCAGGCCGCTGATGCCGCCGATGCGCACGTGCGGCAACGGCTGCGCGAACGGCGATCGCGCCAGGCGTTTGGCAGCCGTTTCCGGCGTTTCGGGCGCGGCCAAGGACTCGACCGCGACGTCCTGTTTGGTCATCACCGTATACAGGTGATCGACGAGGTCCTTGAAGCGATCGTCCGCGCGCGTGTGCGGCCGCTTGAGATCGATGAGCACCTCGCCGCGGATATGGCCGGGGTTCGAACCCAAGACGATCACCCGGTCCGCAAGGATGACCGCCTCCTCGATGTTGTGGGTGACCAGGAGGATGGCTTGAGACGGGAATGACCCCGCATTCCACAGGTCGTCGATCTCGCCGCGCAGGTTCTCAGCGGTGAGGACGTCGAGCGCTGAGAACGGCTCGTCCATGAACAAGACCTTGGGCTCCATGACCAGCGCGCGCGCGCAGCCGACGCGTTGCTTCATGCCGCCCGAAAGCTCTTTCGGGTACGCGTCTTCGAAGCCGTCGAGTCCGACGAGATCGATCGACTTGAGCACGCGCCGAAAACGCTCCACTCGCCCCACGCCGCGCGCTTCTAACCCGATCTCGACGTTTTCGACCACGGTCAGCCACGGCAGCAGCGCGAAGCTCTGGAACACCATCGCCACATCGGAATTTGCGCCGCGCAACGGCACGCCGCCGCTGATGACGTCGCCGTCGCTGGCCGGGATGAGACCGGCCATGATGCGCAGCAGCGTGCTCTTGCCGCTGCCGCTGCGGCCGAGCAGCGCGAGCACCTCGCCGGCGCGCACCTCGAGCGAGATGTCGCTGATCGCGGTGAATTCGCCCTTTCCCTCGGGCAAGGGAAAGCGCTTCGAGACGTTCTGACAGGCGATCAGCGCAGCGCTCATCGGGCGAACCTCGTCTCTCCAAGGCGGTACAAGCGCCGCCACACCACGCGGTTGATCACGACGACGAACAAGCTCATCACGCTGACGCCCAACGTGATGCGCGGCCAGTCGCCTTTGCTCGTCGCGTCCGCGATGTACGTCCCCAGTCCGAACGCGGTGAGCGTCGTCGAGCCCCACGACACGATCTCGGAGACGATGCTGGCGTTCCACGCGCCGCCGCTGGCGGTGATCGCGCCCGTCACCCACGACGGGAAGATGCCGGGGATGATGAGCCGGCGCCAGCGCAGCCAGCCGCGCACTTCGAGGTCATCGGTCATCTCGCGCAGCTCCGTCGGCACGGTCTGCGCACCGGCGATCGCGTTGAAGAGGATGTACCATTGAGCGCCGAGCGCCATGAGCAAGATGCACCCCCAGTTGATCGGGATATGGTAGACGATGAAGGCGAGGGTCGCGAACGGGAACACGAAGTTCGCGGGGAACGAGGCGAGGAACTGCGCGATCGGTTGGGCGAGGCGCGCGAGGCGCGGATTGAAACCGATGGCGACGCCGACGGGCGTCCACACCAACGTGGCGAACACCAGCAAGATGAACACGCGCCCCATGGTGGCCAGCCCGAGCAGAAGGACCTTGCCGACCTCGCCGACGCCGACGGTGCGCAGCACGAAATCGGCGGCGACCGCGATCAGCGCCGCGGTCACGAGGATAAGCGCACCATTGTAGACCTTGTCCGGCATGCTGCCGGGCTCGAACGATGCTTTCTCGCGCGGCTTGGTCAGCGCGACCAGGCGCAGCGTAAGCCAGTCGCGCGCCGGCCCGAACGCCCGGTCGATCGCGTTGGGCAGATCTGCGGCGCGGATGAGGTCGTAGACCCACGAGCGCGGCGGTTCGGCTGAGGCGCTCTGCTCGAACCGGAACCTGTCGGCCCACGCGACCAGCGGGCGCCAGAAGAGCTGATCGACGATCGTGATCACGATCGCGATGGCGATCACCGCGTAGCCGAGCGCGTGCAGGTTTCTCGCTGCGACGGCGGCGGCGACGTACGAGCCGATGCCCGGTAGCGTGTAGCTCTGATTGAGCACGCTGATCGACTCGCTGGCGGCGAGGAAGAACCATCCGCCGCCGAAGCTCATCATCGCGTTCCAGACAAGCGGGATCATCGCCCACGGCAGCTCGAGCTTGCCGAAACGCTGCCAAGCAGAGAAACGGTAGAGCGACGCGGCCTCATCCAGCTCTTTGGGGACCGAACGCAGCGACTGGTAGAACGAGAACGTCATGTTCCATGCCTGCGCCGTGAAGATGGCGAAGATCGAGGCGAACTCGAGGCCGATCAAGCTCCCTGGGAACAGCGCGATGAAGCCGGTGACGGTGATGGACAGAAACCCGAGGACCGGCACCGACTGCAACACGTCGAGCAGCGGTACCAGCACGCGTTCCGCGCGGCGGCTGCGCGCCGCGGCGTAGCCGTAGACCAAGGTGAAGAGCAGCGACCAGAAGAGCGCGATGAACATGCGCAGCGTCGAGCGCGCCGCATATCCGGGAAGGTTGTGCGGATCGAGGCTGATGTGAGGGACCAGCTTCGGCGGCGTGAAGCCGACGAACATCCCGGATCCGACCTTCGCCAAGATCGCGAGGACGGTGAGCGCGCCCAGCACGACGGCGATGTCGGCAAGCCGTATCGGCGGGCGCCGCAGCGCTTCGGGCGGCGGGAAGGTGGGCTGCATCGAATCACCTTAGATGCCCGCGCGCCACGAGAAGCGCCGGCGACGATTACCGCATCATCACGATTCGCCCCACAGTTCCAAGACGAGGGCCCGAACCCTGTGGCCGCCGCCCGGCCCTCGAGGTCACATTAAGAAACGCACCTCCCCTCAAGGTCTTGACAACCAGCTGGTAAATGTGGTATTTAGTCAAGTGACCAAGGCGTGTGACTAAACCCGCATCGGGTCCCACCGGCCTCTGGTTCCTGTTCCCTGACCCGAAGGAGGGCAAGTCATGGCGACGCAGACCCAGACCCAAAGCCAGAAGGCGGCAAGGACCTATGTGCTCACAGGAACGCTGCTCGAGGCGTGCTCGTGCCGCACGCTGTGCCGCTGCTGGATCGGAGAGGATCCCGACAACGGCGCGTGCGACGCGTTCAACGCCTATCACATCGACAAAGGCGAGATCAACGGAATCGACGTCTCCGGCCTCACCTACGTCCAGGTCGTGAAGATCCCGGGCAACGTGCTCGTGCCCAAGAGCTGGACGCGGGTCACATACGTCGATTCCAAAGCGACGCCGCAGCAGAGGCAGGCGATTCTCGACGCCTGGCACGGCCGGCTCGGCGGTCCGCTAGCCGATCTCAACGGGCTCATCAAAGAGGACCTCGCGATCCATGACATGCCGATCGAGCACAAGCTGTTCGGCGGCAAAGGCACGATCGTGATCGGCGACAAGGTCCGGGCGACGATGGCGCCCTACACGAGCGCGTCCGGAATCGCGACGACGCTGCGCGACAGCGTCTTCAGCACGATCGCCGGCGCACCCGCATATGTCTCCAAGGCGTCCGAGCACGTCGTGAACATCCCCGAATACGACATGGTGTGGACGTTCAAAGACCGCAACGCGATCCAAGGCGACTTCCGGATGGAGGCCTAGGGTCATCATGGCGACGATCACCGCACCCGCAACCGCAACGGACAGAGGCTACGTCTGGACCCTCGGGATCTTGGGCGCGGCGATCGTCGGGGCGTGGGGGCTGTGCGGCTGGGCGGAGATGAGCGGTACTGCCGCGGCGCTCCATCACCACGCGCTCTACGAAAGCGGACGGCCGTTCTGGATGAGCGCACTGATCGTGCTCGGCGCCTGGCAAGTGATGACGGCGGCGATGATGCTGCCGTCGTCGCTCGGCTTCATCCGCATGTACGCCGCAGCGGCGCGCAACGCGCCGGAATACCCGCATGCGCTCGCGCTCTTCCTCGCATCGTATTTCGGCGTGTGGACGGCGTTCGCGTTAGCGGCGTTCGCCGGCGACATGCAGCTGCATCGCCTTGTCGATGCGTGGGCGTGGCTCGGCGCGCATTCGCAAGTCATCCTCGCGGGCACGCTGGGCCTGGCAGCGGTCTATCAACTGACGCCGCTCAAGGACGCGTGCCTGCGCGCGTGCCGGCATCCGGGCATGTACCTGGCACGCCACTACCGACGCGGCGCGTCCAACGGCTTGCGCATCGGGATCGGGCATGCGCTGTTCTGCCTGGGATGCTGCTGGGCGCTCATGCTCGTGATGTTCGCCGCGGGCGTGGCGCATCTGGCTTGGATGGGCGTCCTCGGCGTGGTGATGCTGGTGGAAAAGGGCGCGCCCGGCGGCGATCGCGCCGTCGTGCCGGTGGGCATCGCGCTCGCGGCGCTCGCGCTCGTCGCGCTCCTGGCACCGCACTCGATACCAGGACTGTAGCGCACGGACTAGCCAACGCAACCCATGCGGAGGACATGACGATCAAAGCGACACAACGCCAACGCGTCGGCATCACGCCGGCGCGCGAAGATGCAGAGCAGGCATTCCTCGACGCGGCCGAGCGTCTGCTCGTCCGCGTCGGCTACGCCGCCATCACGACGCGAAAGCTCGCCGAAGAGGCAGGGCTCAACCACGGACTGGTACACTACTACTTCGGCTCGATGCAAGAGCTGCTGCTGCAGGTGCTCGAGCGCTATACGGACCGGCTCATCGTCCGGCAGCGCGAGATGTACGCGGCGCCGGGACCGTTCATCGAGAAGTGGCGCACCGCGATGCGCTACCTCGATGAAGACGAGGCCAGCGGCTACGCGAAGATATGGTACGAGCTGCAAGCGATGGGCTGGAATGATCCCGAGATACGCAAGCGCGTCGTCAACGTCGACCGCGCGTGGTATAAGGTGATCACAGAAGCGCTCGACAAGGCGCTGGACGAGTACGGCCTCGATCGCAGCCAGTTCCCGCTCGAAGCGGTCGTCACGCTCGTCGGCACGTTCAACGAAGGCATCCATCTTGAGCGTCTCTCAGGCATCCACTCGGGCCACAGCGCGCTGCTCAAGGCGATCGACAGCTGGCTCGAGTCGCTCGAGAAACGCAAGCGCTCGCGGGGCGCAGGATCGCGATGAGAGCCCGGCTTCCCGATCGCGACGGCTACGCGCAGCGCGACGGCCTCAAGATCTTCTACGAGGTCTTCGGCGACGGACCGCAGACGATTTTGCTGCTGCCGCCGTGGGCCATCAACCACTCGCGCACGTGGAAGGCGCAAGTGCCCTACCTGTCGCGCCACTTCCGCGTCGTCACCTACGACCCGGTCGGCAACGGACGCTCCGATCGGCCGCAGGATCCGAATCAGTACACGGATTGGAAGCGCGTCGCCGATGCGATCGCGGTCATGGACGCGACGGGCACGCAGGAAGCGGTGATCGTCGGCATCTGCACGGAAGCGTGGGTGGCCACGCTGTTGGCAGGCGAACATCCGCAGCGCGCCAACGGACTCGTGTTCTTCGCACCGGTCTCGCCCTACGGCGAGTCGATGCCGGAGCGCGAGGGCTTCTCGTTCGACGAGCCGCGCGATTCGTACGAAGGCTGGGCCAAAGAGAACCGCCACTACTGGCTGAGCAACTACAAGGACTTCCTCGAATTCTTCTTCAGCCAGGCGATCGATGAGCCGCATTCGACCAAACAGATCGAAGACTCGGTCGGCTGGGGATTGGAGACCGATCCGAAGACGCTGCTCGCGACGGTGGATGCGCCCGAATACTTGGGCACGCTGACGGCTGCCGACCCGCAGGTGGCCGAGCTGTATCGCAAGATCGAGTGTCCGGTGCTCGTCATCCACGGCGAGCACGACCGGCTCGTATCGCCGACGCGCGGCGAGGCGGTCGCACAAGCGACCGGCGGCGAGCTGATCGTCGTCAAAGGCGGCTGCCACGTCTTGTGGGGGCGCCAGCCTGTCAAGGTCAACCTGCTGTTGCGGGATTTCGCGGAAAGGATCGCGTCGATGGCACCGGTCAAAGAGCAGCGCTGGACGACAGCCCGGTCTCGCCGGCGGCGCGCGCTCTACATCTCCTCGCCCATCGGGCTCGGCCACGCGCAGCGCGACATCGCGATCGCGCGCGAGCTGCGGCACTTGCGGCCGGACCTGGAGATCGACTGGCTCGCGCAGGATCCGGTCACGCGCGTGCTCGAGGCCGAAGGCGAACGCATCCATCCGGCCAGCCGCTTCCTCGCCAGCGAAAGCAAGCACATCGAAAGCGAGTCGGCCGAACACGATCTGCACGCGTTCCAGGCCGTGCGGCGCATGGACGAGATCTTGGTCAACAATTTCATGGTGTTCCACGATATCGTGCGCGACGAGCCGTACGATCTATGGATCGGCGACGAGGCCTGGGAGCTCGACTACTTCCTGCACGAGAATCCGGAGGAGAAGCGCGCCGCCTACGTGTGGATGACCGACTTCGTCGGCTGGATCCCGATGGAGGACGGCGGCGAGCGCGAGGCGTTCTTGACCTCGGACTACAACGCCGAGATGATCGAGCACATCGCGCGCTATCCGCGCCTGCGCGACCGCTCGATCTTCGTCGGCAATCCTGAGGACGTCGTGGCCGATCGCTTCGGGCCGGATCTGCCGCTCATCGCCGATTGGACGCGCGAGCACTTCGACTTTTCCGGTTACGTCACCGGCTTTGATCCAGCCGCGTTCGCGGACCGTGCGGCGCTGCGCGCCGAGCTCGGGTACAAGCCGGATGAAACGGTGTGCATCGTGACGGTCGGAGGATCGGGCGTCGGCGGCCACTTGCTGCGCCGCGTCATCGAATCATTCCCGGCAGCCAAACGCCTGGTGCCGAACCTGCGGATGATCGCGGTCGCGGGCCCGCGCATCGATCCCGCCTCCCTGCCGTCAGCGGATGGGCTCGAGGTGCGTGCATACGTGCACGAGCTGTACCGCCACCTCGCCGCGTGCGATATCGCCGTCGTGCAGGGCGGACTGTCGACGACTATGGAGCTCACCGCGAACCGCCGGCCGTTCTTATATTTCCCATTGCGCCATCACTTCGAGCAGAACTTCCACGTCCGCCATCGGCTCGAGCGCTACGGCGCGGGCCGCTGCATGGATTATGCGACTGCCACGCCCGACGACATCGCTGCGGCGATCGCGAGCGAGCTGAAACGCCCGGTCGGGTACAGGCCGGTCGAGACCGACGGCGCCGCACGCGCGGCGAAGCGTATCGCGGAACTGCTGTGAGGGCGCGCGAGCCGGACGGATCCGGCTACGTCGAGAATGCCGGCGCGCGCATCTATTATGAGGTGTTCGGGTCCGGCCCGAAGACGCTGCTGTTCTTGCCCACCTGGTCGCTCGTCCACTCGCGCGTGTGGAAACTGCAGGTGCCGTACTTCGCGCGGCATTACCGCGTCATCGCGTTTGACGGGCGCGGCAACGGCAAATCGAGCAGACCAAGCGGGGCGGAGGCGTATTCGGCACAGAACTTCGTCGACGACGCGCTCGCGGTGATGGACGCGACGGTAACCGCGCGCGCGACGGTCGCCGGCTACTCGATGGGCGGCCTCCACTTAGCAATGCTTGCCGCGAACCACGCATCGAGGGTCGCGGGCGCGGTGTTCATCGGCCCGGTCGCGCCATTCGGCGCGAAAGGCCGTCCGGAGCGCACGGCGTTCTCGTGGAGCGAGCCGCTCCCCACGTCAGAAGGCTGGGCGAAACACAACAAGCACTACTGGAAGCGGGCGTATGACGACTGGCTTGCGTTTTTCGCAGGCAAAGTGCTCACCGAGCCGCATTCGACCAAGGGCATCGAGGACGTGATCGGCTGGGGCAACGAGACCAACGCCGACGTGCTGATCGCGACGTACGAAGCGCCGGAGTCTCCGGGCGAACCGCCCTCCGACCTAGCACAGGCCGCGCAGTACTATGCGCGCATCGCGTGTCCGGTGCTCGTCATCCACGGCAGCGACGACGAGGTGATCGCGCATTCCGCCGGCGCCGGTGTCGCGAAGGCGACCGGCGGTACGCTTGTCACGATTGCGGGAGGCGGCCATGCGCCGCACCTGCGCCATCCGGTCAAAGTGAACATCCTGCTTCGGCGCTTCATGGATGACGTCGCCGCTACGGCAGATCGAGCGGCTCGAAGTTGGCGAACATCTCAGAGCACTCCGCGAGGCTTGCGAGCGGAACATACTCACACGCTTCGTTGAAGCGCGCCCAGAGCTTGTGGACCTCGGGATTCGAGTGCGCGCGTTCGATCGCGTCGTCGGACTCCCACTCGAAGACTTCGACGATGGTGCCGTCCTTCGCACGCATCGCTTGAGCGGGCCGCTGCGTGACGAGTTTCTGAGCGCGGAGCACGGGCATATGGTCGCGCACGCAATCGAGCAGTTGTGCTTGCTTCCCCGGATGCGGCCGGTATGCCGCGATAGAAATGACGCCCATTGTCGGTCACCTCGCCGCGCCGATTCGGCCGGCGCGTTCGCTTATCCGGGTGCACAGAGGGCGCGCGCGTCCCGCGCCGAACGACGAGAGTGCCGTGAAGACAGCGTATTCCTCACCGTTCTCTTGGCGATACGGCCGTCCCGCCATGCGCGCGCTGTTCTCGGAAGAGACCAAGCGACGCATGTGGCGCCATCTATGGCTCGAGCTTGCGCAAGCGCAAAGCCGCGCGGGGCTGATCACGCCGGAGGAGATCGCCGACCTGCGCCGTTTCGTCGACGCCGTCGACCTGGACGCGGCTGACGCGATCGAGGCGCTCATCCATCACGACCTCATGGCCGAACTCCGGGTGTACGCCGACCAGGCCAAGATCGGCGGCGGCAAGCTGCACCTGGGCGCGACGTCGATGGACATCGAGGACAACGTCGAGACCGCGCGCATGAAGGTCGCGCTGTCGATGCTGTGCGGCGCGCTGCGCTCGCTGCTCGACGTCTTCGCGGACCAGATCGAACGGTACGCCGATCTAACCTGCATGGCATACACGCATCTGCAGGCGGCGGAGCCGACGACGCTTGGTTATCGGCTGAGCCTGTGGGCACACGATTTCTATCTCGACTATGAGAACCTCAAATGCCTGGCGAGCTGGCTGCCCAGCAAGGGGCTGCGCGGAGCGGTCGGGACGTCGGCATCGTACGCAGCGCTGCTGCACGGGACCGGCGTGTCGCCGGACGACGTCGAACGCGACGTCCTCTCGACCTTCGGGCTGCAAGCCTCGATGATCACGGGTCAGACCTATTCGCGCCGGCTAGATTACATCGTCGTATCGGGCGTCGCGGCGCTGGCCGCCAGCGCGAGCAAGTTCGGCTTCGACATACGCATCCTCGCGAGCAGTCCGTTCGGCGAGCTGGGCGAGCCCTTCGGCGCCAAACAAGTGGGTTCGTCGGCGATGCCGTTCAAACGCAATCCGATCATGAGCGAGCGGATCTGCTCGCTGGCGCGGCTCGTGAATGCCAACGCGGGCGTGATGTGGCAGAACGCGGCGGACAATCTGCTCGAACGCACGCTCGACGATTCGGCGAACCGCCGTTCGGCCATCGCCGAGACCTTCTTGGCGGCCGACGAGGTGGTCGCGCTCGCGCATAAGGTCGTCGCCGGCTTGCGCGTCGACAAAGACCGCATCGCCGCCAACCTCAAACGCTTCGGTCCCTTCGCCGCCACGGAGGCGGTGCTGATGGCGGCCACGCGCCGCGGTGCGGATCGTCAGGCGCTGCACGAGCGCTTGCGAGAACTGTCGATGAGCGCCTGGGAGGCGCTCGAAAAGACGGAGAACAACCCGCTTGCCGATACGATCGCAGCCGACCCTGCGCTGAGCGAATACATCGAGCCCGCGGAGATGCGGGCCCTCATGGATCCGGCGCAGCACACGGGTTTGGCGGCGGAGCGGGCGCGGCTGTTCGCCTTGAAGGTCAGAGCTCTAGATAGGCCGGCCCCGCTGACGCTGGAATCGATACTATAAAGGAGAGCGATGAACAAAGGACCGGAAGTCGCGCGCGGCAAGACCAAGATCCTCTACCAGCATCCCGACCAGCCCGATGCGGTGATCGTATCGTCCCAGGACAGCATCACCGCCGGCGACGGCGCCAAGCGTAACGTCATCACCGGCAAAGGCCGGCTGGCGGCGCTGACGACGGCGCGTATCTTCCGCCTGCTCAACGCCTGCGGATTGCCGACGCACTATATGAGCGGCGGCGAAGACGAAGACGGCAACGAGATGGTCGTGCGCCGCTGCGAGATGATCCCGATCGAGGTCGTCGTGCGCGGCGTGGCCGCCGGTTCGTACCTCAAGCGCCACCCGGCGGTCAAGGAAGGCACCGTGTTCGCGCCGCGCCTGGTGGAATATTTCTTCAAAGACGACGCGCGCCACGATCCGCAGTACAGCGCCGAGCAGATCATCACCGAAAATCTCGCCACGCCTGCGGAGCTGGCGGAGATGACAGACGTCGCACTGCTGGTCTTCGAGATCCTCGCGCATGCCTGGAAGCAGCAGAACGTCCTGCTGATCGATTTGAAGGTCGAGTTCGGACGGTACAAGACCGCCGAAGGCGGCAGCCAGATCCTGCTGGCGGACGTGATCGACAACGATTCATGGCGCGTCTGGCCGGGCGGCGATCCCAAGCGTATGCTCGACAAGCAGATCTATCGCAACATGGGGACTCCCAAAGACAGCGAGCTGGGCGCCGTCAAGGAGAAGTACGAAGAGGTCGCCGAGCGCGTCGCGCAGTTCCAGAAGAGCGTCGGCGGGTTCGTCGCCATCATCATGGGCTCGTCCGGGGACGCCGCGCACGCCGAACGGATCGGCAAAGCATTGTCCGGCTTCGGCATTCCCAGCACCAAGCACGTCGCGTCGGCGCACAAGACGCCGCTGTACGCGCTCACGCGCGTCCAACAGACCGACAGCGCGATGGGGCGAGTCGTCTACATCACCATCGCCGGCCGCAGCAACGCGCTCTCAGCCTTCGTCGACGCAGCGACGCCGAACCCGGTGATCGCCTGTCCGGTCATCGGTTCGAATTGGGCCGGCATGGAGATCCTCTCGAGCTTGCAGCTGCCCTCCGGTGTGGCGAGCGTCGTGGTCTTGGAGCCCGAGAACGCTGCGCTGGCCGCGGCGAAGATCCTCGGCGTAGACGACACCGTGCTCTTCGGCCGCGTGCTGGTGTCGCAGTATCGCAGCCGCAAGAGCGTGATCGACTCCGATGCGCGCATGGCGGCGGCACCCCCGAACGGGAAAGCGGCGCGTGAATGACGGTCGAATGAATTCGACCGCCACCGAGATCAGACGTTCGGCCGAACCGCTCCCCGTAGCGGGGGCCACCGACGACCAATTGCAGCGCCTCGCTCGTCGCGAGGCGCTCGCGCTCTCACCCGCCGAATTGCGCTCGATCGCGCAGCGCATCGGCCGCGATCCGACGCGGGCCGAGGCGCACGCGTTCGCCATCCAGTGGAGCGAGCATTGCTCGTATAAGAGCAGCCGCCCGCTGCTGCGGAAACTGCCGACCGTGAGCGCGGACGTGCTCGTCGGCGTCGGCGAAGACGCGGGCGTCTTGCGCGCAGGTACGGTCGACGGCGTCGAGTACGGCGTGGTGGTGGCGCATGAAAGCCACAACCACCCATCGCAGGTCGTGCCGTTCGAAGGCGCGGCGACCGGCGTGGGCGGGATCTTGCGCGATGTCTTGTGCATGGGCGCGGAGGTCGTCGCCAGCGCCGATCCGTTGCGTTTCGGCACGCCGGTGCCCGGATCGCACGCCGCGTACGTCGCCGCGGCGGCGGTCGACGGCATCGGCGCGTACGGCAACGCAGTGGGCGTGCCGAACCTGGCCGGCGACGTGTACTTCGACGATTCGTTCAACGAGAATTGCCTGGTCAACGTCGTGTCGCTGGGGATCGTGCCTGCCGATCGCATCATCCACAGCCGCGTGCCGTCCGATGGCGCGGGGTACGACCTCGTCCTCGTCGGCAAAGCGACGGACGCTTCTGGTTTCGGGGGCGCCGCGTTCGCCTCGCTCGTGCTCGACGCGTCGCTGGCGCAATCCAACAAAAGCGCCGTGCAGGTCCCCGATCCGTTCCTCAAGAGCGTCATCATGCGCGCGAGCTATGCGGCGTTTGATGAGATCCGGCGGCGCGGGCTGCAGGTCGGCTATAAGGACTTGGGCGCGGGCGGGATCATGGGCGCCAGCTGCGAGCTGTGCAATGCCGGCGGCTTCGGCGGTGCGATCGATATCGACGCGGTGCCGCAAGCGGTGCCAGGATTGCCGCCCTTCGTCATCGCGTGCGCGGAGACGCAAGAGCGCATGCTGTGGGCCGTCCCGTCGTCATTCACACCGGCGCTGCTGCAGATCTACAACGAGCGCTTCACCCTGCCCGAGGTGTCGGCCAACGCGCGCGCGGCGGTGATCGGCAAAGTGACTAAAGAGCGGCACTATATCGTGCGCGCGGGCGGCGAAGCGGTGGTCGACGTTCCGATCGACGTGCTTGCCGGGCCGATCGTGGTGCAGCGCACGGCTGCACCTGAAGGGAGTGGAAGAATCCATGCCGGTCGGGCAAATTCGGACGGTCGAATAAATTCGACCGCTACAATCGGCGAGACGCTGCTTGAAGTGCTCGCGCACACGGACGTCTGCAGCCGGCGCCCGCTCATCGAGCATTACGACCGCTTCGTGCGCGGGGCGACCGTCATCCCGTCCGGCTATGCAGATGCGGGCGTGTTCATCATCAAGCGCGGCGGGCGCGCGGGAATCGCGCTTTCGGTCGACGGCAACCCGCGCTATGGTGCGATCTCGGCGAAGCAGGCGGCTGCCCACGCGGTCGTCGAGGCCGCGCGCAACGTCGCCGCCGTCGGCGCGCGCCCCATCGGACTCACCGATTGTCTCAATTACGGCGACCCGGAGGATCCAATCGCCTATCGCCAGCTGGTCGACGGTATCGACGGTCTCGCAGAAGCGGCTGCGGCCCTCCAGCTCAACCGGCCGGGGGAACCGCTGCCCTTTGTCAGCGGCAACGTCAGCTTGTACAACGAGTCGGCGGCCGGCGCCGCGATCGCGCCCTCTGCTATCGTCGCGTGCATCGGCCGGGTCGACGACGTGGGTAAGGTCGTCACGATGCAGCTCACCGGGCCTGACAAGCGCCTTTATCTCTTGGGGAAGCGCGCAGACCAACTGGGCGGCTCGGTGTTGGAAGCTATTCGCGGAGACGAAGACGCCGAGTTGCCACCGCTGGACTATGCCGAGGCGAACGCCTCGATCTATGCCGTCGTCGCCGGTATCCGCGAGGGCATCATCAGCGCGGCGCACGATATCTCCGATGGAGGGCTGCTCGCCTGCGTCGCCGAGATGTGCTTGGGCGGCGACGCGGATGGCGCTATCGGGGTCCGACTTGACGCACCCGCGAAGTGGGCACCTGGGGTAACGTCGTGCGCCGCGCTGTTCGGAGAAGCGCCGGGTTTCGTCGTCGAGGTGGCGGACATGCGTCGCACCGCCTTCGAATGGATCTGCGGCGCGCAAGGAGCGCAGCCGGTCCTGATCGGCAAGACGGGCGGAAGATCTATCCACGTCGGCGGCGAGTCGTGCGACGTGCCGCTCGCGCAGGCGGCCATAGTGTGGACGCAGCCCCTAAAGGCGCTCTATGCCTGACCCGAAAGTCGCCGTCATCGTCTTCCCCGGCACGAACTCTGAGGTCGAGACGGTGGATGCCTGTCGCGACGCGGGTGTGGATGCGCGGCTGTTCTGGTGGTCGGAAGACCCCGAGACCCTGCGCGCCTTCGACGCATACGTGATCGCCGGCGGCTTCGCGCATGAGGACCGTGTGCGGGCCGGCGCCATCGCAGCCAAGAGCCCGACCGTCGCTGTTATAAAGGAAGAAGCCGGCAAGGGCAAGCTCGTCCTCGGGCTGTGCAACGGGGCCCAAGTGCTCGCCGAAGCAGGCATGCTCGGCGAGGTCGCCTTGGCCAAGAATCTGCCGGCACATCATTTCCAAGGGTTGATGGTGGACGTCGTCGTCGACCGCGAGCCGCAGCGTTGCGCGTTCACGGACGGATTGGCGCCGGGAACGGCGATGCGCATGGCGCTGGCGCACGGCGAGGGGCGCTTCACCGGCGCCCCTGAGGTCTTCGACGATCTCGAAGAGCGCGGCCGCATCATCTTGCGCTACGCCGGCGGATCGCCCAACGGCGCGCAGCACGACGCCGCCGGCATCTGCAATGACGCCGGCAACGTGCTCGCGCTTATGCCGCATCCCGAGCGCGCGGCGTGGTCCCTCAACGTCGCGTACGGCGTACCGGCGCTGCGGCGGGGCGACCCCAACGCGACCGCTGGCGCGCATGCCATCTTCGCGTGCATGGCCGCTGCGCTGCGCGCTCGGACAGGCGGCCGATGAGAAGCGGCGCGAGCGCGCTCTGGTACGGTGTCGGCGCGCTGGTGATCGTCGCCGGCATGATTGCCAGCGTGTTCGGAGCGCTGGGCGATTTCAAATCGCTGCAAACGGCGTTCGCGAGGGTCGTCGTGCCAGGTTCCGACGAGCTGCACCTGAGCAAGCCGGGGACGTATGTCATCTACTATGAATATCGCAGCGACATCAACGGCGAGATCTTCGAAACGCCCGAGACCACGGACATCAAATGCTCGATCGTGAGCCGCACAGGCCGCACCATCGAGATCGTGCCCGCCAGTTTGAACGCCGAATACGATTTCGGCGGCCGAGCAGGGAAAGCGATCGCGCAATTCGTCGCGCCTGATGCCGGGATGTACGTCATCAATTGCGATTACGCCGGCGGGAAAGGGACGCGCATCGCGCTTGCGATCGCGCCGCCAGTCGCGGCTGGGTTCATCGCATCGTTCTTCAAATGGCTGGCGTTGGCGTTCGCAAGCCTCGGATTCGGCTTGATCATCCTGATCGTGACGTTGGTCCGCCGCGCCGGACCGGGGCCGAGGCCGACGCTGCAATGATGCGCCTGGAGATCGCGATCGACCTGATCGTGCCCGACAACACCGCGTTCACCGTTCTCACCGCGCTGCGCCAGCTCGGCTACACGGCTCTCGAGCGCGTCGAGAGGACGGAGATCGTCGAGTTGGAAATCGATGCGCCGCATGCGGCGACGGAGGACCTCGTGGCTAAGGTCATGCGCGCGGAGATCATGTTCAACCCCAACAAGCATCGCCTCAGCTATGCGCCTTCGAGTGCGCCGGCCGCCGAGGGCAATGGCGCCGCGCAATGGGAGGCGTTGGTGGTGGATCGCGATGACGAGACGTCGGGGCTTGTGACGCTGCTGGCGGGACCCTTCGGCCTGAGCGGCCTCAAGACGCTCTCGCGCGGGGTCGCATGGCGCTTGCACGAGGCGAACGGCCCCGCGCCCAAGGCGCGTATCGAATGGGCGTGCCGCGAATTGCTGGCCAATCCGTTCTCGCAAGTGTTTCACGTGCGGCCGGCGCCTGCGCGGACTGTCGCCGCCACGCGATAAGGGAATTATGGGCGCAGAGGCGAAGCAGAACAGGCAATAATGGCACGCAAATCGTCCGCGCAACTCCCCGAGCTGTATACGATCGCGACGCTCGGCAGCCACTCCGCGCTGCAGATCCTCAAGGGAGCCAAGGACGAAGGGTTCCACACCCTCGCCGTCACCACGCCGCAGAACGAGAGCCTGTACGCCAGTTTCGGCTTCGTGGACGAAGTCATGGTCATCCCGCGCTACAGCGATTTTCCGAAAGTCGAGAAAGAGCTCGGCAAGCGCAAGATCGTGATGGTGCCGCACGGCTCGTTCGTCGCGTATCTCTCGCTCGACCAGCACAAGGCCATGACCACGCCGTACTTCGGCAACAAGGCCGTGCTGGATCTGGAAGCCGACCGCATGCGTCAGCGCGAGTGGCTGCTCCAAGCGGGTTTGAAGATGCCGCGCCAGTTCACCAAGGCGAGCGAGATCGACCGGCCGGTGATCGTCAAGTTGTATGGGGCGCACGGCGGCAAGGGTTACCTGTTCGTCAAGAACGCCGAAGACTTCCACAAACGCGCGGCCCATCTCGTCGAGCAGAAGTACATCATGCAAGAGTACGTCATCGGCGTACCGGTCTACATCCACTACTTCTATTCACCGCTGACCGGGAAGCTCGAGATCATGTCGATGGACCGGCGCTATGAGAGCAACGTCGACTCGCTCGGGCGCATCCCGTCCGCCAGCCAAGAGGGCTGGGATATCCAACCCAGCTACGTGGTCATCGGCAACCAGCCGATCAGCCTGCGCGAGTCACTGCTCGCCGAAGCCTTTCACATGGGTGAGGCGGTCGTGCGCGTCAGCCGCGAGCTGTGTCCGGAACGCGGACTGTTCGGCGCGTTCTGCCTGGAGACGATCGTCACGCCCGAGGCCGAGTTCTTCCTCATGGAGATCTCGGCGCGCATCGTCGCCGGCACCAACCTGTTCATCGACGGCTCGCCGTACTCGTATCTGAACTACACCGAGCCGATGTCGACCGGCCGGCGCATCGCGCGCGAGATCAAGAACGCGCTGCTCTCCAACAGCCTCTCATTGGTGCTCGACCAATCCAGCAAGATCTTGGTCGAGGAAGGCAACGGCAAACCGCCTTTGGCGCGCATACCCGGACCGGGAGTTCCAGCGAATTGACGGCGGGCGTCGCGGACGTCCTCGCCGGCTACGACCCAGCCAACTTGACGCTCTGCTGCATCGGCAGTCATTCTGCGCTCGACGTGTGCCTGGGCGCCAAGCGCGCAGGCTTGCGCAATCTCGTCATCACGGTCAAGGGACGCGAGCGTACGTATGCGGTCTACTATGCCTCGCGCCCCGACGGCACGGGATGCGTGGACGACACGTTGATGGTCGGCCACTTCGCGGACGTCGTATTGGAAGACGTGCAGATCGAGCTGCTGCGGCGCAACGCGATCTTCATCCCCAACCGCTCGTTCGAGGTCTACGCGCGCCAGCGCCACACGTTCGAGGAGATCGAGCGCGGCATGCGCGTGCCGTTCTTCGGATCGCGCCATCTGCTGCGCGCTGAGGAGCGCGACGAGCCCGACAACCAATACCGGCTGCTCGAAGCGGCCGGTCTTCGTTTCCCGCGGCGCCTGCGTTCGCCTGATGGGATCGACGGGCTCACCCTCATCAAAGCCCCGCACGCCAAGGTGACGTTCGAGCGCGCATTCTTCGTCGCGGCATCGCCCGAGCAATACAAACGCCGCTCGGAAGCATTGCTGCGCGCAGGCGTGATCAGCGAGGAGGGCCTGGCCGGCGCGGTGCTCGAGGAATACGTGCTCGGCCCGACGGTCAACTTGAATTTTTTCTATTCGCCGATGCTCGGCGAGCTCGAGCTATTGGGCACCGATACTCGGCGCCAGACGAACATCGACGGCGCGCGCGCGCTGCTGGCGATCGAGCAGGCGTCGCTGGGCGGCGCGTTCATGCCCTCGATGGAGGAAGCGGGGCACATCGCAGCCACGCTCACCGAGTCGATGCTCGAACAAGCCTTCGACATGGGCGAGCGTTTCGTGGCGGCGGCCCGAGCTGCTCGGCCACCGGGCATCGTCGGCCCGTTCGCGCTGCAATGCGTGATCGCGGCGGGACCGCCCAAGTCGTTCGTCGTCTACGACGTCAGCTTGCGCATCCCGGGCTCGCCGGGCACGAAATTCACGCCGTATTCGGCGTACCGCTGGGGTCGCGAGATGTCGGTCGGCGACCGCATCGCCGGCGAGATCTTGATGGCCCGTGACGCCGGCCGCTTGGCAGAGGTGCTCACGTGAAAGTTGATGGAGCGGTCGAGTTTACTCGACCGCCCAAGGAGCAGGCGACACCACAGGCTGGCGGAAACGATTGGTTATGAAATCCTCGCCAGTCACTGAAAAGCCCATCGCCGACACGCCGGCGCAGGAAACCGTTGTCATCCTCGATTTCGGCGCGCAGTACAGCCAGTTGATCGCGCGGCGCGTGCGCGAGGAGCAGGTCTATTCCGAAGTGCTTCCCTACGACGCGCCGTGGTCGGAAGTCGAACGGCGCAATCCCAGCGCGTTCATCCTCACGGGCGGGCCCGAAAGCGTCGTCGCGCCGGGCGCGCCGCACATCCCGCCGCAGCTGCTCGAAGCGGGCAAACCGGTCCTCGGCATCTGCTACGGCATGCAGGACCTCGTGCGTGCGCTCGGCGGCACGGTCGTGCCTGGCGAGATCCGCGAATTCGGCAAAGCCGAGCTCGTCGTCGACGCCGTCCATTCGCCGCTGTTTGACGGGCTGCCGACGCACTCGCAGGCGTGGATGAGCCACGGCGACACTGTCACCGAATTACCCGAAGGTTTCCAGACGCTCGCTCACACCGGCACCTGCGCGCAGGCCGCAGTGGGCGATCCCAGCCGGCATTGGTACGGCGTGCAGTTCCATCCCGAAGTGAAGCACACCGAGCACGGCAAGCGCGTGCTGCACAATTTCTTGCGCAAGGTCGCCGGCATCTCCGAGCGTTGGGAGATGTCGTCGTTCATCGAGCGCAGCGTCGAGAGCATCCGCGTGCAGATCGGCGACGCCCGCGCGGTGTGCGGCCTGTCCGGCGGCGTCGACAGCGCGGTGGCCGCCACGCTCGTCTCGCGCGCTATCGGCGATCGGCTGACGTGCATCTTCGTCGATCACGGTTTGCTGCGCCAAGACGAGGCGCGTCAAGTCGTCGAGGCGTTCCGCGACGTGCTGCATCTGAATCTCGTGCACGTGGATGCCGGCAAGCGGTTCTTGACGGCGCTTGCCCGCGTGAGCGATCCTGAGGAGAAGCGCAGGATCATCGGGCGCGAGTTCGTCGCCGTGTTCGAAGAAGAAGCGCAGAAGATCCCCGGCGTCGAGTTCCTGGTCCAAGGCACGCTCTATCCCGATGTCATCGAGAGCAAGACGCCTGCCAGCAAGGCCGGCCACAAGATCAAGACGCATCACAACGTCGGCGGACTGCCCGAAATCATGGCGCTCGGGCTCGTCGAACCGCTCAAACTGCTCTTCAAAGACGAGGTGCGCGAGTTAGGGCGGCAGCTCGGGCTACCGGCGAACATCGTGAATCGTCAGCCGTTCCCAGGCCCGGGTCTGGCAGTCCGTGTGCTGGGCGCGGTGACCACCGAGCGTCTGGACGTCTTACGCCGCGCGGACGCGATCGCGCGCGAAGAGATCGAAAAAGAGCCCGATGTGCCCTGGCAGTACTTCGCCGTGCTGACCCCGCTGCAGAGCGTCGGGGTGATGGGCGACGGCCGCACCTACGCCAACATGGTCGCGATCCGTGCAGTGACCAGTGACGACGGCATGACCGCTGATTGGGCGCGACTGTCGCCGGACGCGCTGGCACGCATCGCGACGCGCATCGTCAACGAGGTGCCGGGCGTCAACCGCGTCGTCTACGACATCACGAGCAAGCCGCCTGCGACTATTGAGTGGGAGTGAGCGGTTTGGCCGCGTCTTCGGCGGCCCATGCGTCCGCCGGAGCGATCCGCGGTTGACCCTTCGGGTAGACGCTGACATTTCTGTCCAAGTAGCGCTTGCTGAGGAGCGCAAGATATTCGAAGTTCTCGAACAGCTCTGGTCCACGCGTGCGCCGCATGACGACGATCGTACCAGCCATGGCAGTCCAGTCGGCGAGCACGACCGGCGCCCACAAATCGCAGACCAGGTCGGCATCGAGCATCTGGCGATTCACGTAGGCCCCAAGCGTTTCATACATCCGGCCGACGAGAGTGAGAGGGTAGAGCTCGCTCGGGAGCGGACTGCCCATGAGCGCAGCCCTGAATGTCCGATCGTCGAGCTTGCGCGGCAGCATGTGAATGAACTCGACGGCCCCGCGGAACTCCTGGTCCTCGGTCGCTTTCCGAAAATCGTTGAGTATAGCGATCTGGTTGCTCGTGCGCAAATGATACAGTTGGACGACAGCCGCAATCGCGGTCGCGGCGATGACGACAAAGGTACCGACCGAGGCAACGGTGCTCCATAGCTCCAGCGACATGGAGAGGTCCTTTCTCCCTACGACAATAACCGCCTCGTCGTGAACGTCCTCATTGTCGGATCGGGCGCGCGCGAACACGCGCTCGCGTGGAAGCTCGCGCAATCGCCCAAGGTGAGCGCGCTCTATGCCGCGCCTGGCAACGCCGGCACGGCGCTGCTCGGCACGAACTGGTCCGACATATCCGCGACCGATACGCACGCGCTCGTCGCCCGAGCCAAGGAAGCGCAGATCGGCCTCGCGGTCATCGGTCCCGAAGCGGCCCTTGCGGTCGGCGTGGCCGACGCAATGCGCGCCGCCGGCATCCCGACGTTCGGACCCGGCCGCGCCGCCGCGCGGCTCGAGTCGAGCAAAGCGTTCGCCAAGCAATGGATGCTGCGCTACGGCATCCCGACCGCGGCGTTCAAAGTGGCGCACGATCGCAAGCAAGCGCAGCGCGCGCTCAACGAATGGAGCGGCGGCGTCGTCCTCAAAGCCGATGGCCTGGCCGCCGGCAAAGGTGTCGTGGTCGTGGATTCGCCAGCCGACGCGCAGCCTGTGCTCGATCAGTGGTACGGCAAGCACGCCCTGCCCGGCGGCGGCACGACGCTGGTGCTCGAGGAACGCCTCGAAGGCAAGGAAGTCTCGGTCATGGCGGTGACCGACGGCTCTGTCATGCACCTGCTCGCGCCGGCGTGCGACTACAAGCGTGCGCTTGACGGCGACGCAGGCGCCAATACCGGCGGCATGGGCGCGTACTCCCCGGCCGCCGACGCGCTCGATGACGCCGCGCTTGCCCGCATCCGTAAGGACGTGATCGAGCCGGTGCGCGAGGGCATGAGCCGCGATGGCATGGAGTACCGCGGTTGCCTTTACGCGGGTCTGATGATGACCAAACGCGGCCCCTGCGTCCTCGAATTCAACGCGCGCTTCGGCGATCCGGAAACCCAAGTCGTGCTACCGCGCCTGGAATCCGACCTCTTCGAGCTGCTCCACGCCGTAGCGGCGGGCGCCGACGTTCCAGCTCCCCGGTTTTCGCCGGACGCTTGCGTCGGCGTCGTGCTGGCCTCGGAGCACTATCCCGAACGCTCCGATCCTGTGGATAACTTGCCGCTGCCGCCGCCGGCAGATGGTGTCGCGTGCTTTTGGGGCGGTTCGAAGCTGGCAAGCGGCCGGGTGAGCGCGTCGGGAGGACGCGTCCTGACAGTGACCGCGCTCGGCTCGACGATCGCCGCCGCTCGAACGCGTGCGTATGAAGCCTGCGCGGCCTACGTCGCGCTCCTGCCAGAAGGCACAAGGCTGCGCTTCCGCAGCGACATCGCACGACGTGCGGCGGGCGGCTAGCGCGCCGATGGGGTACACGATTCTGGCCGCCTATGGTAAAATGAAGGCATGAAGCCCCCCGTGCCGCCGCTTCCCTCGACGTACGACGGTTGGCGTGCAAAGGCCGGCGACGACGCTATCCATGACGCGTGCGGCGTTTGCGGGATTTTCGCACCGGGCGAGGACGTCGCCCGGTCCACGTTTTTCGCGCTGTACTCGCTGCAGCACCGCGGCCAAGAAAGCGCCGGCATCGCGGTCTCCGATGGACAGACGCTGCGCTGCCACAAAGACATGGGGCTCATCTCCCAGATCTTCACCGAGGAGATGCTCGAGTCGCTGCCCGGCTATCTGTCGGTCGGCCACACACGCTATTCGACGACCGGTTCGTCGATCGTCTACAACGCGCAACCGCTGCTCACGCACACCGAGATCGGGCAGTTCGCGCTCGCGCATAACGGCAATCTCGTCAACACCGAAGAGCTGCGCGAGCAGCTGCACGACACGCTCGTGCCCACCTCCAATTCAGATTCGGAAGTGATGGCGCGCCTGATCTCTCACGCGGCCGTCGGCTCGATGGAAGAGCGCATCGAGGCGGCGATGCGCCGCTGCATCGGGGCGTTCTCGATCGTGCTCGCGACCGAAACCCAGTTGTTCGGCTTCCGCGATCCGTGGGGCGTGCGGCCGCTGTGCATCGGGCGCTATGGCAGCGGCTATGCGCTCGCGTCGGAATCGTGCGCGCTTGCCACCATCGGGGCGGAATACATCCGCGAGGTA
>DATFYX010000068.1 GCA_035314825.1 Candidatus Eremiobacteraceae bacterium | reverse complement strand
CGACGGTTTGACGACGCGCTGCGCACTCGTCGGGGGCAGCTTTTTCGAAAGCGTGCCGCCCGGTGCAGACGCGTACATGCTCAAACAGGTGCTGCATGACTGGCAGGACGACAAAGCAGCGCTGATCCTACGCAACTGCCGGCGTGCGATGAGTGAGAACGCGGTGCTGCTCGCGATCGAGATGGTCGTCCCTGACGACGCCGGCCCCTCGCTCGCCAAGCTGTCAGACATCGAAATGCTGGTATGCACCGGCGGGCGCGAGCGCACGCTGGCTGAATACGATGCATTGTTCGCCGGCGCGGGACTGCGCCGGACCGCGGCGCACGAGACGCGCTCGCCGTTCACGCTCATCGAGGCGCGTGCGATCTGATGCAGTGTGCCGTGATATGAGACGGATCGGGCTGCTCGTCAGCGTGTTTTTCCTCCTCAACGCCGGGGTGGCTCAGGCTGCGGTGCATCAGATCGACGCAACGCGGTCGAAGATGACGGTCTACGTCTATCGCAGCGGACTGTTCGCGTTCGCCGCAGATAACCATCAGATCAACGCGCCGATCGGTTCGGGCGAGTTCGACGATCCGCTGACGTCCGTGTCGTTGGTCGTGCCCGCCGCGCAGCTGACGGTGGTCGACCCGCGAAGCTCCGCCGACCGGCGATCGCAGGTCCAGGCCAAGATGCTCGGGCCGGACGTGCTCGACAGCGCCCGCTATCCGACGATCGAGTTCAAATCGACGAGCATCGAGGGTTCAGCGGATAAAGGCTGGTCCGTCAGCGGCCTGCTTGCGCTCCATGGTACGGTACGCCCCATCGTCGTGAGCGCGACCGAGAGCGGCGGTCATTTCCACGGTACCGTGTGGCTCAAGCAGACCGATTTCGGCATCAGCCCGATCACGCTCGTGGGCGGCACCGTCAAAGTGAAGAACGACGTCAGGATAGACTTCGACATCGTCGCTCTCTAAAGCACGGATCAAGCGGCGATCTGTTCAAGAACGCGGCTGAGGCGCGCATTGACGTCGGCGGCGGTCGCGCTGAGCTCGGGCCGTCCGACCACATCCAAGAGCACTCGCGCGTCGATGGCGGAGACGATCACGCCCGACGCCTCTTGCTGGACGACGACGTTGCACGGCAGCAGCAGCCCGAGCTGGCTCTCGGCGCACAGCGCCTCGTGGGCGAGGGTGGGGTTGCACGCGCCCAGGATCACGTAGGGCCGAAAATCCGCGCCGATTTTCTCTTTGAGAGTCCGCGACACGTCGATCTCGCACAGCACGCCGAAGCCCTCCGCCTTCAGAAGCTCTTTTGCGCGCGCGACCGCCGCTTCGAACGGCAGATCCGTAGCGACGACGTTACCGTAGCGGGGCTTGGCGATCATGGAGTCCTCCTTGAGAGCTCGTCGGTGCGACAGCGAGGTGTTCGGCGAACCAGGCGCTCGCGAGCTCGGCGACCTGGTCAAGCGTACCGGGCTCCTCGAAGAGATGGGTGGCATGCGCGACGATCGAGATCGTGACCTCACCTGGGATGAGGCGCGCGGCCCGTTCGTTGAGCGCTAACACGGTGGCGTCGTGCGCGCCGACGATGAGCAACGTGGGCGCGCGAACGCGCGACAACGCCGCGCCGGCAAGATCGGGTCGCCCACCGCGCGATACGACGGCGCGCACCACGTTCGGCCGGTCCGCCGCCACCATCAGCGCCGCAGCGGCCCCCGTGCTCGCACCGAACAGCCCCACCGGGAGCCCGCGCACGTCGGGATCGAGCCGGCTCCAGTCGACCGCACCCGCCAGCCGCAGCGCAAGCAGCGGGATATCGAAGCGCAGCGCCGCAGTGTCGCGGTCGTAGGCTTCCTCAGGCGTCGTGAGCAGGTCGAACAGCAGCGTCGCCAAGCCTGCGGCCTGCAGCACGCTTGCGACGTGCTGGTTGCGCTTGCTGTGCCGGCTGCTGCCGCTGCCATGGGCGAAGATGACGATGCCGCTCGGCTGCGCGGGAACGTCGAGCAGCCCGTCGAGCTGAAGCGCTCCGATCGGGAGGATGACGGCGCGCGATGTGCCGGGAGATCCTTTCGCGGACGACATCCGGCTAGACGCCGCTGGGGAACGTCTCGGGCACTTCCCCATCGTCCCATGCGTTGCCGCGCTCGAGCGGCCGGACCGCGCGCGTCCGGTCGAAATGCACGACGCCATCGAATTGGTCGGTCAGCTGCGCGTGGAAGTAATGGCTTTGCCGCTCGGTATCCGGCCGGTAGACGACGCCCACCGCGCGTTCCAGAAACGGCCCGTGCAGCGATGCGATCGCCGGATGTTGCGACCGCAGGTCGACGAAGAACGCCGGCACGCCGGTCTGGTGGAAGATGGATTCATAGCTGCCCTTGCTGCCGGGGCGCAGGCGCTTATGTTCGACCGGCGCGTGCCAATCCGACGCTGCGCTGACCCAACCGTCGTAGGTCGTGAACCCGAGGTGATAGGTCAACATCGGATGCCGCCGGCGCATGAGCTGACCGATGTTGAGCTCACCCCGCGCGCCCATGTCGGTCGCGCTTGCGTCGCCGACGTGCGAGTTGTGCGCCCAGACGACGATTTTCGCGTGGCGGGTGCGGCGGATCACGAAGTCGGCAAGCCGCTCCAGCGTCTCGACCATATGCGTGTCGCGGAAATTCCATGAGGAGACGCGCGGATCGAGCATCGTACGGTAGTAGCGCTCGGCGTTCTTGGCGACGCGCGCATTCTCCTCAGCGTAGAAGAAGTCGTCATCAGCGATGCGGCCATCGCGAGCCACCAAGTCGGCGGCGCGGCGGCGCATCTCTACCAGCTGCTCCACGACCGCAGGCTCGCACGATGCGAAAAGTCCAGCCGACACGGCATACGCATACGACTCGGCGTCGGGCCCGAACAGATCGAAGCAGGCGTAGCGTTCTCGTGCGCGCCGGGCGCCGTCCGGATCGACCCTCTCCAGGTATGCGATCACCGCGTCGATCGAGGCGTGCAAGCTGTACAGATCGAGCCCATAAAACCCGGTCTTCGCGGCGTCCGACCGTCCCTCGTTGTGCGCGCGCAGCCAGCCCACGAACTCGAGCACGTCGGCATTGCGCCACATCCATGTCGGGAAGCGCTCGAAGCCGCCAAGCGCATCGATGGCCTCGGCGTCGCCGCCGCGGCCGCGGACGAAGCGATTGACGCGGTAGGCGTCGGGCCAATCCGCCTCGACGGCGACCGCGTTAAACCCCTTTTCTTTGATCAGACGCACGGTGATCGCCGCGCGCTCGCGATAGAACTCGTGCGTGCCGTGCGTCGCTTCCCCAAGCAAGACGTACGGCGCGTCGCCGATCGCATCGAGCAGCTGGTCGTGATCGGCGGGTGTTCCGTCGAGCGCTCTCACCTGCGTGGCGAGCCGCTGCGCGATCAGCGCTTCATCGCCGCGCATCATGTGGCGGACTCGCGTTCTGCCGCCGACTTGGCCAACAGCTCGCGCACTTCGTCGTCGGTCACTTGGGAGAAATCGGCATACCACGCGCCGACGGCGTAGAACGGTTCGGGCATCATCGCGCAGATGACGTCGGCTTGGCCGCTGAGATCGGCGCACGCGTCAGACGAAGCGACCGGTACCGCCACGACGATCCGCCGCGCCCTGCGGCGCTGGACGGCTTGGACGGCCACCGACATGCTCTGTCCGGTCGCCAGGCCGTCGTCCACCAAGATCACCGTGCGGTTTTCGAGATCGGGGAACTTGCGGTGGTCGCGGTACGTCCGCTCGCGCCGCTCGAGCTCGCGTTGTTCCGAACGTGCCACCGCCAGCATCTCTTGCGGGGTCAGATCGAGGTGGCGGATGAGCTCGGTGTCCAGCGAATATGCGCCGCCGCTGGCGATGGCGCCCATCGCGAGCTCCTCGTGGCCTGGGACGCCGAGCTTGCGCACCGACAACACGTCGAACGGCGCCTTAAGCTTGCTCGCGATCTCGTAGCCGACCGGAACGCCGCCGCGGGGCAACGCCAGCACCACCACGTCATCGCGGTGTGCGAACTCGCCGACCTGCTCGGCCAGCGCCTTGCCCGCCGCGCGCCGGTCAGAGAAGGGCTTCGTCACCACGCTTCTATTGTGCTCGCGCAGGCCTGCTTCGCGTATGAACTTTCGGTGAAGCGCCTTCACACGCAGCGCTTCCAGGCGCGGTATGATCGTCGCGACCATGCTGGGCCAATTGAGCGAGGACGAGATCGAGGACGTGCTCGAGCGCGAGTTCTTGGGCCGCATCGGATGCCACGCGGACGATCGGACCTATGTCGTGCCGGTGACCTACGTCTACGAGAACGGCGCGGTCTATGGGCAAAGCGCGGAAGGACTCAAACTGCGCATGATGCGCGCCAACCCGCATGTCTGTTTCGAGGTCGACCGCATGGACGACTTGGCCAGCTGGCGCAGCGTGATCGCGTGGGGGCGATTCGAGGAACTGCGCGGCGCGCACGCCGATCACGGCCTCGCCCTGCTCATGGCGCGTCTGCTGCCGGTCGTCGTGACGAACGAGACGAGCCACCCGGCGAAGAGCCTCACACACCAATACCGGGCAAAGGAAGAAGGCCTGGCGGCGGTCGTCTACCGCATCGTGCTAACGGAGAAGACCGGCCGCTTCGAACGCCGCTGAATCTGGCCGCCTGCCCTAAGGCCCCATGGCCATTCCAAAAAGAGCGAACGGTCCGGCCGACACGAGGAACGAGAGCGTCGGAGTGCTCGCGGCCGAAAACGGCGGGGAATAGACGGTCACCGTCGCGTTTGAGAGGTTTCCGACATACAAGTTGCCCGCTGAATCCAGCAACACTGCTTCCGGCGTGTTCACGCCTGTCGTGATCGAAAAGGCGGGCGCGCTCGAACCAGTCAGCGGAAGCGCGTATACGTCGACGGTCCCTGTCGGCCCGCTCACGCTGGCCACGAACAGCTGCGTGCTGCTCACCGCGATCTTCCGATAAATCGTGCCTGCGGCGGCGGGAGTGACAACAGCGGGAGCGCCGGTATATGGCGGCGCGAAGACGAAGATATTAGAACCCCCGCTCACGGCGTTGCTGACATACAGGTTCCCGCTCGCGTCAAACGCGGTTCCTACCGCTCCGGTCAACCCTGCCCCGGTCGCCGATCCTGCCACAACGCTCGCGTTGGTGAATGGCGGGTCGAAGATGTTCACCGTCGTCGCAGTACTGCCGGCGTAGAGATCGCCGCCCAAGAACTGCAGCTGTCCGTTGTCGGGGGCGGTGCCGTTCTTGAAAGCGGCGGTGGGCACGCTTGACGCGGTGAGCGGCGGCGGGTAGTAGGTAAGGTTACCGGAAAAATCCCCAGCGGCCAGACCGAGGCCGCTCGAGTCGATCGCGATCGCGACCGTGTTGTTCGCGGCAATGGTGAAGTTGGGCGTCGAGACGCTGGTCAAGGGAAGCGTGTACTGGCGGATGCCTCCCGGAGTGTTGTCGTTCGCGATGTAGAGATGCGTGAGGACCGGCGGTGCGGTGGGCATCGGCGAGGTGGAACTGCCGCTGCAGCCGGCGAGAACCAGCACCAACGGCAGCCAAAGAGCAGAGCCTTTCCGTTTCATCTCGCGTCCTACTTCCCTTTGAAATCCGCGGCGCGTTTCTCTAGGAAGGCCTTCGTGCCTTCTCTTGCGTCCGCGGTCGCACTGATCTTGCCGAACTCTTCGGCTTCAAGGTCGAGCCCCGCATGCAGGTCCATCTGCAGACCTTTATGGATGAGGCGCTTGGTCGCCGCGATCGCCAGCGGCCCCTTGGACGCGATGACCTTGGCGAGACGCTTGGCTTCCGGCATCAGCTGATCGGGCGGAAAGACCTTCTCGACCAGGTTGGCCTGTTTCGCTTCTTGGGCGCCGATCTGCTCGCCCGACAGCAGCAGATACGATGCCATGCCCTGCCCGACCAATCTGGGCAGGCGCTGCGAGCCGCCAAAACCGGCGACGATGCCGAGGTTCACTTCGGGCTGACCGAGCTTGGCGTTGCTCGATGCAAGGCGTATGTCTCCGGCCATCGCCAGCTCGAGCCCGCCGCCCAAGGCGTAGCCGTTGATCGCCACGATCACCGGCAAGCGCGAGTGCTCGATTTTGTGTCCTACCTCATGACCTGCCTTCGCTTTGCTCTTGCCGGCATTCGAGTCCGCAAGCGCCGCCAGTTCGCCGATGTCGGCGCCCGCCACGAAAGCGCGGTCGCCAGCGCCGGTGATGATGACCGCCAGCACGCTGCGGTCGGCCTCGAGCTCGTCGAAGAGTTTTGACAGCTCGGAGAGCACCGTCTCGTTAAGTGCGTTGAGCACCTTGGGCCGGTTGACGGTGACGATCGCGACGGGGCCGTCGCGCTCGACGAGCAATGTTTCGAACGCCATGATCTCTCCCGTTTCAGGTGTAGTCGTAAAAGCCTTTGCCGGACTTGCGGCCGTGATGACCGGCCAACACCATGCGCTTGAGCAGCGGCGGCGCCGCGAACATCGGATCTTTGAACTCATCGAACATGATCTGCGCGATGTAGTAGGTGGTGTCAAGGCCCACGAAATCGAGCAGCGTCAACGGCCCCATCGGATGGCCGCAGCCGAGCTTCATGCCTTCGTCGATGTCTTCTTTAGATGCGAGCCCCTGTTCGTAGACCCGGATCGCATAGAGCAGATACGGCACGAGCAGGCGATTGACGACGAAGCCAGGCGTGTCTTGCGCCAAGATCGGGACCTTCCCCAACTTCTTGGCGAACGCATACAGCGTGTCGATCGTCTCCTGGCTGGTGACGATCGTCTTGACGACCTCGACGAGCTTCATGAGGGGTACCGGATTGAAGAAGTGGAGGCCCGCGATCTGCTTGGGCCGCTTGGTCGCCGCCGCCATCTCGATGACGCATAGGCTTGACGTATTCGAGCAGATGATCGCGTGCGGCGCCAGCAGCGCATCGAGCTTGGCGAACAGCTCTTTCTTGGCCGGCATGTTCTCGACGATCGCCTCGATCACGAGATCGCAGCCCTTGAGGTCGTCGACGTTGGTGGACGTCTTGAGCCTGGCAAGCGTAGCGTCGCGCTCGTCGGATTTTATCGAACCTTTCTCGACGAATTTGTCGAGGGATTTCTTGATGCCGGCGAAACCCTTGTCGAGCGCGGCCTGTACGGCCTCGACGGCCACGACGTCGTAACCCGCTGTGGCGGCGACCTGCGCGATGCCGGAGCCCATCAGCCCAAGGCCGCAAACGCCGACCTTCTTGATCTCTGCCATCAGTCAAAGAGCCTTTCTACGGTGAACTCGACCGCTCCATAGCGTGTCAAGCGCGGTAGGGCGGGAGTTCGCAGCGCGGCGGCTTATCCTTTCTGTAGCCCAACGCGTACTCGGCCTGCATGATCTTCTGGATCTCGCGCGTGCCTTCATAGATGACGCTGCCGCGCGAGTTGCGCAGGAAGCGCGCGACCGGGTATTCATCCGAAAAGCCATACGCGCCGTGGATCTGCATCGCGTCGTCGGCCGCGCCATTGGCCGCGTCGGTGGCATACCATTTCGCCAGCGCCGTCTCGCGCGTGTTGCGCCGGCCCAGATTCTTGAGCCATCCGGCGCGCAAGTACAGGAGCCGCGCGGCATCGTAGGCCAGCACCATCCGCGCGATCATCTCTTGCACGAGCTGGTGCTTGCCGATCTCGACGTCGAAGGTGCGGCGCTCCTTCGCGTACTTGACCGACGCGTCGAGCGCCGCGCGGATGAGGCCGGTGGCGCCGGACGCGACCGTATAGCGCCCGTTCTCAAGACACGTCATCGCGATGTAGAAACCCTCGCCCTCTTCGCCCAGACGATTGGCCGCCGGCACGCGCAGATCGGCGAAAGCGAGCCCGCCGGTGTCCCCCGCGCGCACGCCGTACTTGTCGTGCAGCGAGTGCGAGTGCAATGCTTCGCCCGACGTCGCGCGCTCGATGACGAAGGCGCTGATGCCATGCTTCCCCTTGTCCGGCGCCGTTTTCGCGAACACCAGGAACGTGTCGGCCTGTGTCGCGCATGAGATCCAGATCTTGGAGCCGTTGAGGATGTATGAGTCGCCGTCGCGACGTGCGGTCGAGCGCATCGCGGCCACGTCGGAACCCGCATCTGGTTCGGTGAGCCCGAATGCACCGAGCTTCTCACCGGACGCGAGGGGGCGCAGCAAGCGCTGTTTCTGCTCTTCGCTACCCCATTGATAGATGCCGCAGCCGGCCAAGCCGATGTGCACCGACATCATCGTCCGCAATGAGGTGTCGCAATACTCAAGCTCCTCGCAGACAAGGCCGAGGCTGACGTAGTCCAGGCCCGCGCCGCCGTATTTCTCGGGAAAGGGCAAACCGACGATACCGAGCTTGGCGAGTTTGGCGAACGCGCCAGGCAGCGGCGTGCCGGCGCTGTCGCAGCGGGCGACGTCGGGCAGGATCTGGTCAGACAGATACGTCCGCACCGTGTCGGCCAGAACGCGCTGCTCCGACGTCAACTCAAAATCGACCATGGCAGCGCATTCCGTCACTCGCGACAGGCACCCTCTGGCAGCGCGCAGAATGCGCGCTGCTCATGTCGCAGCGCATCGCCTTTCTCGCTTGCGCGTTGCTGGCGCTGGCCGCGTGCACGAAGATCTCGTCGTCAAGCGGACCACAGACCGTGGGTCGAACCGATGCCGGCGTGCTGCGCATCTCGGACATCTCAGACCCCTCGACGCTGGATCCCATGCTCACCGGCGCCGACGTCGCCTATCAACTCGCCAGCTATTCGCTCGAATACCTCGTCCAGCTCGACGGCAACGGCGAGCTGACACCGGTGCTCTGCGAACGCGTGCCCACCATCGAGAACGGCGATATCAGCAAGGACGGCTTGACGATCACCTACCATCTGCGCAAGGGCGTCACGTGGCAGGACGGTGTCGCATTCACCTCGGCCGATGTGGCCGCGACTTGGAAACAGGTGATGAACCCGGCGAACCCGGTCATCATCCGCACCGGATATGAGGTCATCGAGCGCATCGACACGCCGGACAGATGGACGGCGGTTCTCCACCTCAAACAGCCATACGCGCCGCTGACCACCCGCTTCTTGGCGGGCATCCAAGAGGGACCGATCCCGGTGTTGCCGGCGCACATCATCGCGGGCGAGAAAGACCTAGTACACTCGCCGCTCAACAACAAACCGGTCGGGACCGGCCCCTTCATCGTCCAGTCGTGGGAACACAACGGACGCCTGGTCTATATCGCCAATCCTCATTACTGGCGCGGCACGCCCAAGCTGCGCGAGATCATCTTCCAGGCGCAGCCGAGCCAGTCGACGGAGATCATCGGCTTTCGCACGGGCGAACTCGATGCGGATTTCGACACCGGCCCGGCCGATCTGCCCAGCTACGAGCTGCTCGATAAGATGCGCATCTCGCGCTCGCCGAGCCTGCGGCTGGCGGTCGTCGTGATGAACGCCGCGGTCGGTCATCCGCTGGCCGACAAGCGGTTGCGCCATGCTATCGCCTATGCGATCAACCGGCACGAGACGCTGCACAAGATCATACACGACGTCGGCGTGATGGCCGACGAGTTCTTGCCGGCGTGGTCGTGGGCGTACACGCCTGACGTGCCGCGCTACGATTACGATCCGCGCGAGTCCGACGCGTTGCTGGACGCGGCAGGATGGAAGCCCGGCCCGGACGGCATCCGCGAGAAGGACGGGCAGCGGCTCACCGTGGTGATCATCGGCAGCATCGGCAGCGACAGCACCAAGCGGTTCAATACCGTGCTGCAGTCGTATCTGAGAGCGGTCGGCATCGAAGCCATCATCAAGGACTACCCATATGGGATCGTCTTCGACTACGATGGCCCGATCCGCCAAGGCCGCTACGACATCGCTTCATACACGTACAGCGTCAACTACGATCCCTCGGCGCTGCAAGACGACGGCTGCGATCAGTTCGCGCCTGCGGGCGCGAACGAGTCACGTTTGTGCGATCCACAGGTCGACCGCCTCGAGCGCCAGGCGCTAGCGATCTACGACCGCTCCAAACGCAGGCCGATGTACGCGCAGATCGAGCGCCTGCGCATGGACGACCTCGGCACGTTCCCGTTATATTATCGCGACCGCGTCGGCGTCGTGACGGATGATCTAGACGGCTACGTGCCGTCGCGCGGCATCATGCCCAATTGGAACGCCTGGCAGTGGAGCTTGCGTTAGCGGACTCGAACTCGCGACCGCACGCCGGAGGAATACGCGGCGACCCTCGCGACTATTACGAAACCTAAATCTCTCCGCTTATCAGTGGGGTCATAATGGGGATACCGTCACTTTCCGCAGACCCTGCGCTTCGATAACGGCGCAGAGCTGACCAGTCATGCAATGCTGCGCTGGGGCGCTGAACGCGGCATCGAACTGCACTTCATCGATCCCGGCAAGCCGATCCAAAACGCACACGTCGAATCGCTCAACGGCAGAACGCGGGATGAGTTCTTAAACCTGCATACGTTCGTGACGCTCGATCAGGCCCGAGACGCAGCCGCAACCTGGCTGCTTGACTACAACGAAGTACGACCGCACAGTTCGCTCGGCGACCGCACGCCGAAGGAGTTCGCGGACACGATCACAACTATCAAGCTCTCACAGGAATCAGCTGCCTGAAAAACGACCTCAGGTCACTCCGCCGGACGTTTCACGACATACCGGACGTTTCCATTGGCGCCCGAGGGGGTGGCCGATTGTGGGGGTGTTCCCTATTAACCCTTCCCTAAACTTGGCGTTGCCATCAGGCACCGAAAGTCTTGGCTACTACGGTGAGTACTATGTTCGCGCTAGTGCGTGGGAGTCGGTTCTTGCTCCGACGGCTTTGCGTGGAAGCCGACGAAATCTTCGGCCATGAACACGCCGTTGGGTCCGACCGCGATGCCGATGCCCACGGCGTTGTAATTGTCGGATAGGATATTGCGCCGATGGCCGTCGTTGGGCGGCGTTTCGGCCATCATCGCCTCATCGAGCTTGACCAGCACCGCCCACAGCAGTTGCTGGTCGAGAACGGCCGGCGCCCGAAATCCGACGTTCTCGCCATAGTAGTCCGCTTTGCCGCCGAAATCCGCGTAGCGCGTCATCGGGAGCCGACCGGCGCTGTCCACATGCTCGAGCCGGCCCGACGCGAGCATCTGCTCCGCCTGATACTGGGCCGCCGTTTGCGCGATCTGATCCGTGCCGAGCTGACCGACGCCGTAGGCGGCGCGATCGCGGTTGAGCTCGATGGTCAACTGGATGCGGAGCGCGCCGAGCTCAGCGGCCGGCAGCGCGCCTTGCGCCGGAATGGCACCGAGATTTGACGCGATGAGCAGGGCCGCAAGCAACATTTCCATTATTGTCGGCCGATGAGCGAATCCGCCTTAGACCGCCGTCTCTTCCCTATCGCCCAGGACTGGGCGTACTGCGATCATGCAGCCGTCGGCCCGCTTCCGCTCCCGACGCGCGACGCATTGGTCCAGATCTACGACGCGCAAATGCGTTTGGGCAAGAACGGCATGGCGCCGGTCGAGGCGCGCAAGGACGCGGTGCGCGCTGCGGTCGCCGCGGCGATCAACGCGCAGCCTGGCGAGATCGCCTTCATGCGCGCCACCAGCGACGGAGCATTGCTAGCGGCAAACAGTCTCGACTGGCGCGACGGCGACGAGATCGTGCTGGCAGCCGACGAGTTCGGCGCCAACGCCTATCCCTGGTTGAACCTGCGCAGGCGCGGCGTGCGTATCGCGCTCGTGCGCGCTCCAGGCGACCGGGTCACGCCCGAGCTGCTCGAGCACACCGCAAGCAAGCGCACGCGCCTCGTCGCGGTCTCGTACGTCGGCTTCAACGACGGCTACCGCAACGACATCGTCGGCATCGGCCGCTGGTGCAGAGAGAGAGGAGCGCTGTTCGCGGTCGACGCGATGCAGGGCTTCGGAGCATTGCCGCTCGACGTGCGCGCCTGCAACGCGGACTTCGCCTATTGCGGGGGTGCGAAATGGCTGCTCTCGCCGCACGGCGTCAGTTTCGTGTACGTGCGCCGCGACCTCATCGAGCAGCTCTCGCCGGCGATGTCGTCGTGGAGATCGGTGCGCGATCCCATGCGCTTTTTGGAATACGAGCAGCCGCTGCATCCCGACGCTCAGCGCTTCGAGGGCGGTTCGCTCAACTATCCCGGCGTGGCGGCGCTCGGCGTGAGCCTCGAGGTGCTGACCAATGCCGGCTTGGACAGGATAGAAGAACACGTCCTACGCTTGACGGATCGGCTGATCGCCGGCGCGCAACAGGCGGGCATCGAAGTCGTGAGCGATGTGCGGCCGCACGCGCGCTCGGGCATCGTGGTGTTGAGCCTAGGCGCTCACCGGGTCGAGGAGCTGACCGCGCGGGCCGACGCGGCCAAGGTCGGCATCACCGTGCGCGCCAGCGGCGTGCGCGTGTCTCCGCATGGTTACAACTCGAATGCCGACGTTGACCGGGTGCTCGAGGTGTTGACGCGTTAAGGCCGGGTGTCACTGACCAAGCTGAGCAAGCGCGGCCTGAAGCGGCGCGTCTGATATCCGGATCGCGCCGCTATACGGCTGGTACATCTCCATGATCAGCCACATCGCGACCGACACCGACAGCGCGGCGGCGAAGAAACTCGCGATCACGGTCGGATTGGGCCGCGCGAAAAGGCCGGAGCTGACAAAGACGATCGTGAGCCAGACGATGAGCGCGACTATCAGCGGCAGCGGAATCGGCGTCGCGCGCTGCTCGTACATCAGCCAGCGCGCCTGCCCGATGGCCATCCCCACGCTGAGCGCTTGTCCTTTGAGGTCGCGTTGCTCTTGGGTCTTCGGAGCCAGGCTTTCCAGCTCATCGAAGAGCTTCGAAGAACCGGCGGAGCGCGGAAGCGCATCGACGAGGCCTGAGTGACCGGGCGACCACAGCTGGGTCAGCCATTGGCTGGTGGCGGCGCGCAGCTGCGCGCGTTCGACAGCGACCCCAGGACCGTAGTGCGCCAGCATCTGGTCGAGCAGCACGATGTTGGCGGACACCTGGGTCAGCTCCGAATTCTGCGTGTCGTAAAAGCTCTTGGCCGATGCGATGAGCAACCCGAGCACGAGCGCGACCATGGTCGCGACCACGCCCATTCCCAGTCTCACCACGTCCTTGGATTCCGCGTTGAGATGATCGGCGGGCAGCGCCGCGCTCACGCGCATGCCGAGCAGTGCGGCCCCGAAGACGCACGCAAAACCTAACAGGGCGATAGCGATAGGACTCACGATCACGCGGCCGCGTTCAGTATGTCGGCGCCCAAGTCCTACGAGAGGATGTTGACGGCGCGGGCGGCGACCAAGACGATGGTGAGCAGCGAGATCAGCGCCTCGATCGTCATCAAGACCTTCGCCCAGGTGCTCAACGGCATCGTGTCGGTCGGGCTAAAGGCCGTCGCATTGGTGAACCCGACGTACAAATAGTCCATGAATGACGGCAGCCATCCGACCGGCGCGCACGCCGGCGAGAGCATCTGCGGGAACATGAAGTCGGCCTCGCGGCGCGACGCATTGAGACGCACCTGAGGCCCGCCGCGGTCGAACTCCCAGAACCACAGCGCGAATACCAGGATATTGGTGAACCAGATCGCCGCCGCCGAGTACAGCAGTCCAAGTCCGTTCTCTTTCGGGACTCCGGTGACCAGCGCGCGTACGAGCAGCACAAGCGATGCGACGTTGGCGGCGTTGACCACGCCGATCAGCGTTATTCCGATCATGCGAAGCCAACGCGACGCGGTGTGCCCTTCGAAAAACGGGCCGACCGCGAGCAGGGGCAGGAGCAAGGCCGCGACAAGCGCCGGCATCAGCCAGCGCGGGCCAAGCGTCAGGTGCGGCGGCAACATGACGTAGAGGACCGTCGCCGCGATCGTCGCCAGCGAGG